>JADZET010000248.1 GCA_020850375.1 Phycisphaeraceae bacterium
CCGAGCCGAGGTATTTCTTGACCAGCTCCGGGTGCTCGCGCACGGCCTCGGAGAACGAGCCGAAGATGATCCCCAGGTCCGCCAGCTGCTTCTTGAACGTCGTGGCCACCGAGACGCTGTCGAACACAGCGTCCACCGCCACGCCCTCGAGCCGCTTCTGCTCCGTCAGCGGGATGCCCAGGCGCTCATACGTCTTGAGGATCTCGGGGTCGACCTCGTCGAGGCTCTTGGCTGACTTCTGCTTGGGGGCGGAGTAATAGGAGACCGCCTGGTAGTTGATCGGCGGGTAGTGCACGAAGCTCCAGTGCGGCTCGGTCATCGTCAGCCAGTGGCGATAGGCCTTCAGCCGCCACTCGGTGAGCCAGTCCGGCTCGCCCTTCTTGGCGGAGATGGCGCGGACGACGTCCTCATTGAGCCCGGGAGGGAACTGATCGGCCTCGACGAGCGTGACGAAGCCGTGCTCGTACTGCCGGTTGGCCAACTCGTGAATCGCACTCTGATCGGTAAGGGAGGACATATCAGCAATCCTTGGTGCTGGTGATTAGTGAGTGTGCCCGCGTCGCGGGGCCGAGACGCTCAGGCCCAAGCCTTCCTGGACCTGCGGGGCCTCGAGCAGACCTTCGAGCAGGTCCGCCAGGGTGTAGCGGTTCAGGTACGCATGAATGTTCTGGTTGAGCAGCCGGACCGAGTCGGTGATCGGGCAGAGTTTGACAGCCGGGCAGGCCCGGGCGGCGTCCGGCTCGCCCTTCGAGGCTAAGCCGCCCTCCTGGCAGCACGCCGCCACCCGGAGCGGGCCCTCGATAGCCTCGATCACCGTCGTCAGCCGGATCGCCCGCGGCTGATGGTTGAGCACGTACCCGCCATGGATCCCGCGCGTCGAGCTGATCAGGCCGGCCCGGTGCAGCTTCTTGAGGATGTTCATCATCAGCGGCAGGGGCAAACCGTGAGCCTCGGCGATCTCGCGGGCGCTCACCGGAGTCGATGACCCGTTGTGGCTGTCGGCCGCCAAGCGGGCCAGAGCCACGAGCGCATAGTCGGTCTTTCGGGTGAGGCTGAGCATGGGGCTGGTTTAGACGGTCGGGTGGGTTGGGGAGCCGGACTCGTTGAAACTACGGCTCAACGAGCCATCGCCATAAAATAGTACGATTCGGGTACGGTTTCAAGTCGAGGTAAGAATCTTTCTAAATTGTCTGCTGCATATCGACCGGCATGCCGCATCGGCAGATAGTCAAGTCTTGTGTTTCTGCTAACAGCAAGTTTCTCAACTGAGGTTGCCACAGCACCGAGACTACTAAGGCGATGCGTGCCATCCTCATACGAGTCGGTGCCGACGGGACAGTCGGAGGCGGGCAATGGCGGGCCCCGGTCGATCCGGAATCGGGCCGGTTCGTCTACATCCCGATCCCAGAGAGCGATGTCGAATTCCATCCTGGGTGCGAGCGGCGCTTCAATGAGGTGGCGGACCCTCTGCTTGGCTTCCTGGCAGAACACAACGTGCCCGCGGCCTACTGGCGGCAGCGAGTGGACGAGAAGCGCGGCCAACCGATGCACCTCGACCCCGACTATGAGCACCTGACGTATGGCGACAAAGGGGACAGGCGGGGAAAGGCTCTTCAAGAGTTTGAGCGGGATGACGTGGTGGTGTTCTACTCCGCGCTCAGGCCGACCGACGCGACCAAAGAGTTGGTCTACGCGGTGGTCGGGGTGTACGTGGTCGACGAGATCATCGAGGCGCCCAAGGTAGACGACGCACGGCGGAGAGAGAACGCTCACACCCGCAAGGCCAAGCTGGCAGAACATGACATCATCGTCCGTGCCCGTCCGGGTGTCTCGGGGCGGTGCGAGCGGTGCATCCCCATCGGGGAGAAACGCGGCCAATCCAACTACTACCTTCGCCCGGAGGTGGAAGCTGCGTGGGGCGGGCTGAGGAAGGCTGACGGCGTACCCCGCAAGAGTTCATGGCTGAACATGAGCGGCGCTCCCCCGCTGTTGGGCAATCCCTCGGGCTTCCTGGCGTGGTGGCAGCGTCAGAATGTCGCGCTCGTGCGCCGGAACTTCTGCGCATGAGCACGCCACACGTCATCGTGGTTCACCTCCGCCGACCCAGGCGGAACGATCCGAACGAGCGCCGGTCGGACCCATTCTATGAGTTCGGGAGCTTCGGCTGCACGAAGTGTCACGCCAGGAACATCATGCACCCGGGCCGGGCACACGAACTCGATGGCGTCAGGTTCGCGTTCGCGCAGGGTGGGCCACTGGGCTTCCGTCTTGTTCACCTCACGCCACCGGCCCGAGTGGTCATACATGCAGACCGATGCGAACTGCTGTGGACGCCCGCCGAGCCCCCGTTTCGGTACGACACCGCACCGCTGCTGGTGGATGCGGGGGGCAACTCCGACTTCCCGGCGCTAGCGGCGTTGTTCCGGCGGGTCTCCCGCAGGACATGGCCTGCCCGGTTCAGCAGTGCCTTCCGATCGCGGCGTGCCCCGCTGCCCGCCACGGTGGCGGAGGAGCTGATTCGCGTGTTCGACGACAGACGCATGACGGCCAAGCCAGAGGCACTCGCAGCCACCTACGTCGACGCCCTGCCATACCCGCCGAACAACCCGGATATGGATCGTGGAACGACGCTTACCGCGCTGCGGGCCGGGAACAAAAACGCCCCTGGGATGCTCCCAGAGGCGATCGTGCTCAAAGTGCCCCCCGAAGGACTCGAACCTTCAACCCGCTGATTAAGAGTCAGCTGCTCTGCCAATTGAGCTAGGAGGGCGCGGGTTCACCGGCGGGCCGGATTCGGCTCGTCGGCGGGAAAACGCAATCCTAGGCATCGCCTGCGGGGTGTCAAGCGGATCGACCGACGTGGGCCGGCGCCCGCTGATCGTCGCCGACTGCCGCTGGCCCGGGCCCGCTCCATTGGCCGCGGGCGCTTGCCCGATTTATCATCTGGCCTGCACCGCTGTCTACCCGGCGGAGATTGGGGCAATGATGCAGCAGACAAGCCCGACTGAGCGTCACGCGGACCGAACCTCGCCCCTGGCCCACCGTGGGGGGGGATGGTTGTGCATCCTGGCCCTGGCGGTCACGGCGGGCTGGCTGCTGCAGGCGACGCCGTCAGCCAGCGGGCAGGAGCGCTACCGCCTGACGGACAAGGACACCTGGCAGCAGCAGGCCCCGCCCGACCCGGCCAGCCCGGAGGGCAAGCTCGCCGTCGCCAGAAAGGCCTTGGCGGAGGACAAGCCCAAGGAGGCTCTTAAGCTCGTGAAGGCCTGGCTGAAAGAGAATCCCAACCACCCCCTGGCCGTGCAGGCGCACCTGCTCAAGGGCGACGCCAAGACCGCCCGCCGGGATTACTACAAGGCCCTGTTCGACTACGAGTACGTCATCCGCCAGTACCCGGCCGCGGAGGAGTTCAACG
>JADZET010000249.1 GCA_020850375.1 Phycisphaeraceae bacterium
CCATGCGCAGGGCGTCCTGCTCCATCGCCGCCTGCTGGGCGATCCTCGCCATCGCAAGCTGCTGGTCGGCCCGGTAGGCGTTCATGCCGCTCCCGATGCCGTGCTGGATGAGTTGCCCAAAGCCGAGTCCGATCTGTGTCATACGCCCTCCGGTAGAACGTACTCATCTCACTTCGGGACGACCAGCATCGTGACGACAACATCCTCGTCGCCCTCGTTGAGAATGGCGAGCCGGTCGGCGACGCCGAGTACCTTTGATCCGTTGCCCCACACGGTCGGGATGTCGCTGGTTTCGCCCACGGCGGTCGCGGCCGTCGCGTGGATGTACGCCCGCTCGGTATCCCACATCGCAACGCCCACGCACGACAGGCTTCTGTCCTTCCAGTGGTTGATCGAGCCCGTCGGGGTGAGGTCATCGGTGGACGTCGGGGCGTTGTAGCGCAGTGCCACCTGGACGAACCCCTCGCCGCCCTCGACCTTGATCGCCATCAGGGTGAACCCCTCGGTGTCGGCCCACTCCCACGGGGTCACGCTCTCGCCCGCGAGGACGCGGACCCGGCGCAGAATCGCCCCCTCGCCGTCTGTAATGGAGGCCACTTCGCCCTTCACCGGGACCACGAGGCTCCCGAAGTCGGGGAACGCCTCGCCGTTGACGGTGAGGACGACGCTGTTGTAGACGACGATTTCCGCTGCCATGACCCACCTCCGTTAGCCGGGCATCCCGCCGTACTGCTGTGCCCACTGACGCATCTGCTCGATGGACGCATTGCCGCCGCCGCTGGCGCCGCCGCCACCGAACAAGCCCCCCATCCCATACCCGAGCACCGACGACCCCGCGCCTGCAAGGCTCCCGCCCAGCACGCCGAGGTACTGCCCGGACGGGCTTGCGCCCGAGAAGAACGTCGGGGCCATCGACCCGAGCTGGCGGCTGGCGTCCGAGCCCGCAATCGCCGCCTGCTCGACGTTGAGGGCACCAAGGCGGGTGCCGCGGGCCGCGTCCTGCCCGCCGAGCATCATCGCGTTGCGGCCCGAGTCCCGGCCCGACAGGAGCCCAAGCCGGTTGCCCTGGAGGCCGGTCCTGAGCCTGATCTGCTGGTCCTCGATGCCGCCGAGCGTGTCGGCCAGTGCCCGCTGGTTCTGGGTGGCGTTCCCGCGGAGAGCCCCCGTCATGGCTGTGGAGGCGCCCAGGCCACGCCCCATCAGCGCCGACGTCGCCATCGCGTTGTTGTTGGCAAGGGCGTCCGCCGCGTCCCTGCGGGCACGCTCGGTCTGCTGCTGGCCGAACCGCGACGCGCCCCGCTCGATGTCGCTCGCCAGCCGCCCAAGCTCGAACGTCCCGGCGTCGAACCGTGACAGGTTCTCACGCCCCTGCTGCTCGGTGCGGTCCGCCTCTTGCCGGTACTTCCCGACAAGCCCCGGCCCCAGCGCCTTGAGGGCTTCGATGTCGATGCCGGTCTTGCCCACCGACCCGCCGGCGGCCGACCACAGGGCTGCCTTTTCGGCCTCGAGCGCGTCCCGCTGCTGGGGGGTGATCGACGCCCCACGGTTCCCGAGAATCCGCGACGCCACCGCGCCCGGGGACTGCCCTGACGCCGTGGTGAGGACCGGCTTCTGGAGTTCGCGTTCGATCTGCTCATACCTGGCCTGCTGTTCCGCGCTGAACGTAGGGCTCCTGGCCTCCTGCCGGATGAGCTGCTGCACCAGGGCCGGGTCGGTCTGGGCGAGCCACCGCTGGACGCCCTCTGGCCCGAGCATCGCGGCGAGCTGGCTGAGCGAGCCAAGGCCGAACGTCTTTTCGGCGTAGGCCCGCTGCTCGCGGTCCGCGTTCTGCTGTGCCTTCGCTTGCTTCGACGCGGACGACGCGCCGAAAAGACCGCCAAGAAGCGTGCTGCCAAGTCCGATGATTGCTGGTATCGCCGACATGCGTTCCTCCTCAATCCCACGCGCCGACACAACTTTCGCCCGCGTCAGCCGGCGAATCGGTGCCAATCTGATCCATCACCTGATCCAGTTCCATGCTCCACTCCTTACGTCGCGGGCGTCGAGAGCTCGCTGTAGACGGTGGTGTAGGTGTAGTTGAGGTTGCGGTTTGTGGTCCCGGCGGACTTGATCTGCGAGTAGCCGAACCCGGTGGCGCGGCTTGTGCCGCTGGGGATGTTGGCCGTGCCCGTCGCCACGGTCACGCCGTCGATCTGGAACACCACCGACGATGCCGCCGCGTTCACGTCGATCGAGAAGTTGTGCAGGGCCGTGTCAACGGTGATCCCGCTGTCCAGCGCCGAAGCCGTCTCCACGTTGTTCGAGCGGGTCACACACTCCCATCGCCCGCTGTTGGTGCCGTGCGTGTACCGGAAGTACGCGCCGTCGGTGGGATCGCCGGCCTGCGAGTCCATGAACCCGAACCGGCTGGTGTAGGTGTTCGTGCCGTCGCTGAGGATGTCGAGCCCCACCGTCGTCTCGAACCGCCACGGGTTCGTCCCAAAGACACACGCGACGGTGCTGGAGAGCCTCCCGGCGCGCCCCGTCGTTGTCGAGCCAGCCAGTAGCGTGATGATCTGACCGACCGCCGCGCCGATGTAGTTGCTGGCGTTCTGGATCGAGGCGCCTGTGCCGCTGGTGCCGTTGTTCGCCCATCCCGCGGCGATCTCCGCGCGGTCGTGATACAGGATGAGGCTCTTACGAAGCCCCGCCCGCGTGAGGTCCAGAGGGCGGCAGAACCGATTGGCCGCGGCGGACGCGTCGTAGAACGGCACCAGGTCGGAGAGACCCTGGAGGGCGTTCTGCTCCGTCGCCCCCGCGATGTCGATGTCCGCCAGGGCGTGCGTGTGCCCTTCGAGGCTGACCGTGCCGCTGGCGTCGGGGAACGTGATGATCTGGTTGCTTGTGGCGTCGGACTGGAACACCGTGTCCGCCGGCGTCGTGCTGCGGACGATGAGGGCGCTTTGGTCGAACCTCTTGACGCCGGAAACGTCCTGCGACGAGTCGAGCAGCATGACGTTCGACGACAGGAGGCCGTCGTCAAGTGTGCCGGAGGTGATGTCCGACGCGGAATGGGTGTGTACCGCCGCCGCCTTCCCGGCAAGCCGGCTCAGGATGTCGTTGGCAAACGGCTCCATCAGACCCGCTCCTCTCCGAAGATCGAGAACGACATATCCGCACTGCTCGCGTAGACCCGCACCACGTCGCCAGCCGCCAGCGTGAGGCCGCGAGTCACCGTCAGGGCGTCGTTCGCGGCAATGGCGAAGCCGTACGCGAGATAGTCTTTGTTCGCCGTGGCCACACCACCCGCCGAAACGCTCACGCGGAACGTGCCCGCCGTGCCGGCGCGGTTGCACACGCTCAGGGATGACACCACGCAGCTCGTCGAGGCCGGGACCGTGTACAGGACGGTCTCGCTTGTGGCCGACGGGGCGACCTGGCCGAGAATCTTTCGTGTCGTCGCCAAGCGTCCTCCTACATGAGCATGAAGTCCTGCCCGAACTCTGATCCGTCGTCTGAGCCGCCACCGACCGTCACGCCTCCGAGCGGGTCGCCGTCGGCCTCAATCTCGATGCCCTCCACAACAGCCCTGACCTCGCACCTGAACCACGTTCCGCCCTCGCCCGTCGATGTCACCACGAGCGACGCCTCGCCGTCGCTGGCCGTCAGGAAGTCGTACACGGTGCCGGGGGCCACCTCCGCGACCAACGCGCCCTTCTCGATCGTGACCGCCTGGTCCCCGCCGGGCCCTCCGTCCGGGGTTGACCCGAGCACGGCGCGGAGCGAGAACAGGCCGGCGCACCGCTTCCCGTTGAAGTTCACAACCCTCGCCGTCACCGTGGCCGTGTTGCCGACCACAACCCGCGACAGCGCCACACGGGCCGGGTACTGCCCCACGACGCGGGCGATGATCCTGGCGTCGTCTCGCTCGTTCAGGGCGGGCGGGATGAAGTACGGGACCGGCACATCCCCGTCCGCACCCTCGCCGAGCCACGCCTGATACGCGGCGTCCCACGCCGGGCGCCACCGCTGGGCGTCGTTGACGTACAGCCTCCCCGGACCGCTCCACATGATCGGGATGCCCGTTGCCCCCGAGGACAGCATCCCGGCGCGGAACACATCCTCCAACGCGGACAGGGGCACATACTGCGAGCCTGACGGCGAGAAGCGATCGAGGAAGATCGGTGCCAGCGGCTTGCCGTATCGGGCCGCCGCCGCCATCTCCGACCGCACGATCACGCCCGGGTGAGTTGGATGCTCGGCCACATGAGACTGCGGAAGTTCGACGTAGCAACTCACCACGACCGCATCAATCAGGTCGATCGGTCGAACACCGATGGAGGTGATGGTGGTTGTGAGCAGGTCCGCCGCGGGGTAGTCCATGTCCTCTTCCGGAACCTCGCCGGCGAGAACCCCCGTGTCGGTCGCCCCGCTGAGGGGCCCCCAGCACCGCCGAATCTGCCTCGCCATCGCCGGGTCGCCCGGGTTGAGCCAGGGGTAGTTCATCCCGTAGACCGACCCGTAGATCATCCACGTCTCGCCCGGCTGGGCCGTCCGCGCCGCCGCCAGCGCCGCCCAGAACGGGTGCGACTGCGCGTACGCCGGGCCGTCGGCGTTGTACCGCGGGTCGCACCGCTGGAACAGGCCCTCGAAGTCCAGAAGCCTCACCACGCCGCTCGGCACCGTCGCGGCCCACGCGGCGAACCTGGTGGCGTCGAAGTTGTCGGGGTGGTTCGGGCTTCCCGGGGTGAGCCAGTACCGGCTCTCGTAGTGGCAGAGCGTGAAGCCGGGCATGAGCCCGAAGTCTGTCCGGTCGTACACCGTCCCACCCGTCGGGGTGGGCTTGTCGGTGTAGATCGTGGCGTCAATGACGGTCCTGGTCATGTGCTACTCGTCGATGTCGATCCGGATGAACCCGGTGCCGCTGGTGTCTCCGGCCGTCAGCCACACGTCCAGCGTCTCACCGCCGTTGAGGCGGATCGGCTCGAACGCGATCGCGCCGTTGTCGAGCAGGCCGGCCTTGGACACAGAATCGCCGCCGGACGGAGTACCCGTAACGGCCTGGCCGACGGTCTGCACCGTCTCGGCGTCGTCAGGATTGCGCTTGACCCAGGTGATTGCCGAGCCGAGCGTGCCGCTGTTTGACCCGTTGCGGAGATCAACCGCGACCGCCGCGTTCGACGACGCGCGGGTGTAGAACACCGTGACCTTGACCCAGACCTTGTGGTTGGCCGCGGCCGTCACCCGGAAGTGAGACCGCGTGGACGCTTCCGGCACGATCGTGTGTGTGTACGTGGCAATGAGGTTCGACATAGGTTCCCTTTCAGAAGACTGTGATTTCGGTGTCCCCGGTCGAGGGCGGCCCGACCGGGTTCTTGTTCGTGCCGGGTCCGCCGCCGCCGTCTCCGGTGCCACTGATCCCGCCCGGCACGCTCTTTCGCATCGCATCGCCGGACAGGATCGTGTCTGAGCCGCCCGGATAGCCGGTGAAGAACGGGCCCGGGAAGTCGCTCGCGGCGTTGAGGTAGTGCCACTGCCCGTAGGCCGAGCCGGCAAGCGTGGTTCCGCCGTCGTCGATGCCGCTCGGAGGCGGAGGCGGAGGCGGCGGGGGTGGTGGAGGCGGCGGCGGGGGTGGCGACGCTCCGCCGCCGGGCCCGCCGCTCCCGGTGCCGCCACCCGAAGGCCCATCGGGCGGGGTGGTGCTGGCCGGTGGCGTGCAGATCGACGCTGGGGACGGGCGGCTGACCCAGCCGGAAGCGATCGACCTCGCGGCCTCTCCCAGCGTCAGCTCCACGCGCTCGAGGACGAGCCTACCAGCCGCGGACGCGACCTCGAGCGCCATCGTGATGAACGGGGCGCGGGCGCGGGCCGACGATGGAAACTGCCGCACCGACACCGTTTCCTGCCAGAGCTGGCGGCGCACGTCTGGGTCGAAGGCGTCCTCCGCCGTCGCGCCCCCGTAGAGCCTCATGGTCGCCTCGGACGAGTTGGCCCCGAGCTGCACGTGCGGCCTGGACACGATCACGTCGTTGTCCATCGAGGGCTCGTCGATGAGTTGCATCGTGATGAGGCTTTCGACCGGCTCGCCAAGGTCGCTGGTGGCGCTCTCCGAGAACCGGACAAGCCTGCCGTCGTGCGTTCCGATGATCGGGACGCCGCGAACAAGCCCGGCCGCCGTCACGCGGAATGGAAGCGTGATCGGGTAGTACCCCGGCGCACCGCGCCGGTACTTTCCCGTGGCCTCGTGGTAGATCAGGTGAACGCTGGTGTCCGCCGATCCGTCGTCAATGAACACATGGAGCCACTGGCGGGCCGGGTCGCGGATCAGCACCACGTCGCGGCCGGATTGCGCGTCGGACGGGTAGGTCAGGTACTCGTCCAGCACGTTCTCGTTCAGTTTGACGGGCGACCCGGCCAGGCCGATGTAGTAGAGCCCGTGCATCGAGTGCATGAGGACGGCCTGCCCACCGTTGGGCGACGTGATCCTCAGAGCCGAATCCGGCCCGCTCGGGCCCACCGTTCGGTCGATGGTCTCGATCGAGTCCGTGGCCAGGTACGGATTCCCCAGCATGAAGTTGAGCGAGTTTGTGCAGCCGATGAACAGGGATGAGTTTGTGCCGCTCGCCAGGCACCTGATCGGGTCGCCGACCGTCACGTTGTTGCCCACGCCGGTGACGTATGGAGACCCGGCGAGCTGCACCGCTGGAACCTCGATGTCCATCGGGTCATTCAGGCGGGTGCCGTAGATCGTCAGCGACTCTTCCGGCATCCCCGCGAAGACCAGCCCGCCCAGGTGCTCAACAACCATCGTGGCCGTCGTGGTCCCCGGGGCCGTCTGACCGGGCAGCGCCCCCACCGTCGGGGTGTAGTTGCCCACCGTGTTGTCGATGGCGTCGTAGACCTTTGCCAGCCCCCCGCCGATGAGGTACATATCGCCGAGCAGGGCGGCACCGGAGACGCTTCCGACCCGCGGGAAAACGTCCTCAGCGACCAGCTCCCACTGGCCCTCCCGCAGCGAGCGGTACAGCGCCCCGCCGATGACCGTGACGCCAACCTCGTCCAGCGTGAGAATCCGGTCCTCGACGGTGCCGACCTGCCAGTAGGACACCACCGCGCCGTCAACTGCCGACACCACCCCGGCCCTTCCCGAGTAGGAGCGGAGCGACGTGGAGGTGTGCTCGCACTCCACCTCGTCGTCATCGGTCTGGCCGACGTAGGCCGTGATCGTGTCCCCGTTGATCCGCACCCGAAGCCGGATTGGGTTGCCGGCGCTGATCCCGTGCGGTATCGCGGCGTGCGTTGTCACCAGGGCCCCGAACGCCACCTCGAGGATCACAAGGTCCGCGCCCTCGATCCCGCACCAGAACCCCGTTGCGCCGTCGGCAGACGGCCGCACCGCGATCTTGACGTTGCCGGCCGTGCTGGTCAGGCCGGCGATGAACTCGGGCCGCAACGGCGCATCGGTGGTGATCTCCCAGAACTCCGTGCTGGTGCCGGAGTGTGTGAGTGCCCCCGTGGTGCTGTTGCGGGTCCATGCCATCAGCGATCCGTGCGTCTTTCCGCTGTCTCTCTTTGGGATGGATCGCGGCCCTCGATGCGGCTCCAGAGCCACGACCCGGCCGCGGCGAGCATCGAGCCGATGAATGTCACGATCATGGCTACCGCCGTCTTGCTCAGTCGTTCGTGCCGCCGGTCGATGGACTTGACTTTGGCCTCAAGGTCGCGCGTCCGGATCGGGAGCGTTGCTTCCGGCGACGTTGGGTTGATGAGGTGGTGTTCAAGCACCCGCAAACGTCCGCTGGCCTCGTCGAGCTTGCGCGACGTGTCCTCGTGGTTGGTCTGGATCATCCTCGCAAGGTCGGCGTTGGATGGGTCTTCTGTTCTTGGGCTCGACATCTGGAACTCCTGTAGTGGGCCGATGCGGGTCATGTAGACCTCCCGGCGTTACTTCCCAAACGCCTGCCGCTCGGCGAGTTTCTTCTTGATGGGGTCACGCACCAGCCGGACAAACGCCTTGGTCGCCTCGGTCTGAATCTGCTCGGCGGCACGCTCGATCGCCGCGTTGTCGTTCGGGTCCGACTTCTTGAACGCCTCGGCGGTCAGGACCAGCTCCTTGCCGGTCCTCCACTGACGCCAGACCGCGTAGGCCGTCGCCATCGCCAGCAGCACCAGCATTCCGACCGCGAGCCACTTGGCCCACGCGAGCAGATACGTCGCCCCGATGCACGCCGCGACCACGGCGCCGCATGTGATCGCCAGGGGCATGTTCCGCAGCCACAGGACGGCCGCGACGGCCCCGAGCAGGGCCAGACCAGCCATCACGCCGAACACCCACCGGAAGATGCCGGTGCGCTCTCGCTCCGCCTGCTCCTTGGCCTTCCGAAGAGACTCGGCCAGACTGGCGTTCTCCTTGCGGAGCTGGTTCACGTCCTTTACGGCGAGTGCCAGGTCAGCCTGATACTGCCTCAGCCGGGCCGTCTCCGTGCCGATCCTGTCGCTCTCGGGCTGGACCTGCGGGGCCTTTGCCACCGCGTCCTCACGCGCCACGTCGATCTTCGCCGCAGAGTCGCCGATCCCGTCGGCAACGGTCGTCACCGCCGCCCCGGTGTCCGGCCCGTGATCCGCCAGCGCCCGCTTCGAGCACCCGAGGATGAAGAACACCGCCACCAGCGCGAACACGGCCAGCACGGCGGCGCACAGGCTCTCGGCGTTGATGAACTTTCTGAATGGCTCCGCGTTGGTCATGGTCTGGTCCCTTCTCATGTGTCGTACCTGCACGGGTTGAGCGAGATGAGCGACTGCCCGAGCGAGTTGACCGACACGGCGTAACAGCCGGTCGTGATGCTCTCGCTGAGAATCCCGTTGTAGTTGATGGTGTCGGTGAGGTCGAAGTGCCTCAGCACAAGCCCGGTCGCGCCGTCCACCGTCAGCATCTCGGCCTTCGGCGAGTTGGTGGTGCCGTCCGGCATCTCCCACCCAGCGGTGCGGGACATCCCCACCACAAGGTTTCCGGTCGTCGGGTCCACCGCGAGCGCGTTCTGCTGCACGATGCCCTTGGTGTCCAGCGTCCAGAGCAGGTCGCCGTTGTCGGCGTCCATGCAGTAGACGTTGGCGCCGGCGCCCGCAAGCGACGGGCGACGCCCGGCAAAGAACACCCTCCGATTCGTCGTGTCCAGCGCGACCGCCCACACGCTCGGCTCGTTGTCGGTGTCGTGCGGGTTGCGAACCCCGCCGCTGATCGCCGGGATGTCGTTCTGGTAGGTGTTCGACCCGTGCGAGAACGCGCGACGCAGGGACCGCCCGCTGTCCCGCTCCCACCCGCCGGAATCGACAGAGAGCCCGTATCGCACCGGAACGCTCGGGCTCATGTACGTCGGGGCGCCGACCTCGAACGCCCGCGTCAACACGGCCTTGCAGCACGTGATGTACGGGGCCTGTCCGTCGGGGCGCTGGTCCGACTGATTGCCGTCGTAGCCGAACCCCTGGTTGGTCCGTGCGACGTAGACGGCGATCCTCCCGTCCGCGTCTATCTCGGCGGCGATCGAGTACGCCAGGCACCCGCGGGGCCGGGCGAACGACCACTCGGCGAACCGGAACGTCAGGTGGTCCTCGTACCCGTCGTCACCGCTCTGCGTGCCCTGGGGCATGTAGAGGCTGGTCAATGGCGTTCCGCCGCCGGCGACCGGGGTACGGGCCGCGAAATTGGTGTAGTTGAGCCTGAGCTTGCGGACATGGCAGCGGTAGAACTCGCCGTATCGCTCCTCCGGCGCCCCGCCGCTGTCGGCTTCGATCGGGCCGTCGGTCGAGACGTGCCCGGTGCTGAGCACGAGCAGGAAGTCCTCTCCGCCCTTGGTGACGCCGGCGAACCCCTGAACCTCCTCGGAGAACGGCACCGTGTACCTGGCGATGTAGGCCAGCGTGTCGGCGCGGAAGACGTAGACGTACCTGGAGACGGCGACGAAGAGGTAGGTGCCGTAGCAGAGGATTTGGTTTGGGAACAGGTCAACCTGCCCGCTCCCGGGCATGGATGGGTAGGTGCCGGCCGCGTAGGCGGTGTCGGTGTCGAGCGCGTACGTCTGGTGCGTTGCGGCGCCCGTGACCGTGTTGTACCTGGTGATGCCGACGACCACGACGTCCTGATTGCTCGCGGCCGTATCCCTGGCGATCGTGGCGGAGAACGCGATGGTGGGATCGAGGAAGTCCCACGAGTTGTAGAAGCCGCCCCAGCCACCGAACCCGGAGGCCGGGGCCGCGACCGCCCACCCCGTCCCCCTTGTGTCGTGGATGCGGTTTCGGACGCTTCCGTCTGGCTCCAGCACCACGGCCTGCCCGCGGAACGACCCCGCGTTGCGGGATTCCCCGGAGCTGTCCGTGTCGATCCCTACTACGTTGGTCCCGCTCGCGCCTGAGGCCCGCGAGATTGACCCGATGAACTGGACCGGCCCCATGAACCGAGCCCCAGAGAACTCCGGGGCGGCCTTCGCCCGCGTGGCTATCCGACCAACGCCGGTCGGCCCGTCTTCGGGCACGACGTTCCTCAGACCGTCCGGGACCGTGACGAGGCCCGGCTGGTCGATTCGGGGCGTCCCATCAGAGACGCCCAGGAGAGGGGGTTGGAGCTTGACTCGATCTTCCACATTTCGGGCCTTGGTCTACGTGGCTCAGGCGGAGCGCAGGGCACGGTCGCGCAGGAACCGCTCAACGGGGGTCATGTGGCGGCTGTAGAGCAGCTCGAAGCCGCACGCCTCGATGTAGAGGTCGGTGCCGACCGTCTCATTGGGCGCCAGCGAGATCGTGAGGGCGGCGCCCTGCCGGAGTGCCGCGAGCTGGGCCGAGCTCATGCCCGCCGAGAGATCGGCAATGAACGTGCGGAACTTCTCCTCAGAGCCAGCCGCGGCCTTTGCCGGCAGGACCGCGCTGCCCGCCAGGTCGGTGAACACCGCCGTGGTCGTCAGGGCGTTCATGGCGGTGTCACCGTCGGACTCAACGCCCGCGTCGGTGATCGAGGGGTTGTGCCACGCCATCGTCGCGTTGAGCGCGAGATCGTCGTTGTCGGTGGCCGAGCCGGTGCCGTCGAGCTTGCGGATTCGCGCCACGAGGAACAGCGCCGACCGCTCGCCCGTGATGCCGGAGTCTCGCCGGAAGTCGGACGGGACGGCGAGCCCGAGAACCGCCGCCTGTGTGGCATCGGCGGTGTCGTCCCACTGGAGGCAGAGCTGGGTTGTGGACGCGAACGCGAGCCCCACCTTGCCGCTGGCGACGACGGGCATGTTGCCCAGCGTGCCGTTGTCGTTGTGGACGAAATCGCCGATCGAGATGGGCTGGCGTCCGAGAAAGCCCTTCTCCCCGCGGTACTGGTTGCGTGCCCAGGCATCAAACTGATTGCGTTCGGACATGGCTTGCTCCTCACCCGAAGGTGGTCACGGACAGGATGGTTTCGTTCGTGGTCAGGTCGATGAGCTCG
>JADZET010000250.1 GCA_020850375.1 Phycisphaeraceae bacterium
AATCGCTCCCGATGATGTCCGCGTTCCACTGCAGGAACTCGCGCGACCGCCCCCGCTGCGGCCGCTCCGCCCGGAAGCAGTTGGGCACGCAGAACCACTTGATCGGCCGCGGCAGCGACCCCGCCTCAGCCGCCACCATCCGTGCCAGCGTCGGCGTGAACTCCGGCCGCAACGCCAGCTCCCGCCCCCCCCGGTCCTCGAAGTGGAAGATCTCGCTGACGATCCCCTGACCGCTCTTGACCTTGTACAGCTCCAGCGACTCGAACGCCGGCCCGTCGATCTCCTCGAACCCGTTGCGGACCGACACCCGCCGCCACGCCGCCATCAGGTGGTTGCGCCAGGCCATATCCTTGGGGTAGAAGTCACGCGTCCCGCGGGGTCCCTGAAATTTCATGTCCTCGCTCTTTCTCGTCTTAACCCAAACACCAACTTGTCACCGCCCCCCTTACCCTACCTCACCCCTCCGCTACCACGTACGCGATCCAGGCCGGATCGCTCTCCGCCTTCTGCCGCGGCGCATACACGCCATTGCCCTGACCGGTCTTCTTGTTCGTCCCTTCCCAATACACCGTCGAACGCGCGAAACCCGCCTCGGCCAGCAGCTCACGCACCTCCGGCAGTGACCAGAGACGCCAATCATAAGTAAAAGCCCGCCTCAGTTCGCTGCCGTCCTTGAACCGAAAATGGATGTGAAACCGGGCATGGTGTGTGATCGGGTCGAATCGTGCCTGATCCCATACATACGTCGCCGCGTGTCTGCCCCGCAGACGGTGCTCGTCCTGATGATCCTCTACCAGCACCTCATGCCCCCCGAGCATGTCCAGCACAAACAACCCCTTGGGCGCCAGGTGGCTGCGAGCCGCATCAAAATACTCTCTTAACTCCTTGCGAGTCCTAAAGATCCAGAAAGAGAAGTTCTGGGCCACCAGGATGTCCGCCCCCGGAAGCGTCGCCTCCGCGCGATCTTTGACATCCGCCTGCACCAGTTGCACGCGCTTCTGCGCACTCTTGGGCAGCTTGGCCAGATTATGCCTCCGCCCCCACGCCAGAGGCCGCGGGTCCAGGTCCACCCCAATCGCCCGGCAGCCGCGGGCCGTGTTGATCCTGACCCACTCACAGCAGACCGCGAACGTCCCGCAGAAGTCCTCCCGCAGCACCCGCGCCGGCCTGCGACGTAGCCGCCGGTAGAGCCGCCCCAGAAACTCCACCTCGTGCCCCGGCTCCTGCACCGCCTGCTGGTACAACGCGTACTTGTCCGCCCGCTGCGCGAGCGTCTTGGGCTTTACAATTTTTGTTTGCTTCTTCCGAGCCATAAGGGGCGACAATGTAAGGCAATTGAGCCCCCACGGCCAGGGGTCGCTCAGGGCTGTGCTTGCTCGACCGTCCCACGGACGATCCAATGGAGCCATGCGCATCATTGGCGGCATCCATCGCGGCCGAACCATCCTCTCCCCCCCGGAAGCTCCCGCCCGCAAGGGTCGGCCGCTTCGACACCCGGACGACGAGGCTGAGGACTCACGCCATCAACAAACCCCCACCGCCACCACCCGCCCCATCACCGATCGCGTCAAGGTCGCCCTCTTCGACCGCCTGATGGCCATGGGCCTGACCGGCGGCGGACGCGTCCTGGACGTCTTCGCCGGCACGGGCAGCCTCGGCCTCGAGGCCCTCTCGCGCGGGGCCGACCACTGCACCTTCATCGAACGCGACAAACCCGCCCGTCAGCTCCTCCAGCAGAACCTCGATAACCTCCACCTCACCGACCAGGCCACCGTCCTGGGCCTCGACGCCCTGAGCACCACCTGGACCACCACCCAACAGCCCGGCTCGGTCGACATCGCCTTCTGCGACCCCCCCTACGCCCTGGTCCAGGACGAAAAATCCGCCGCACGCGTCGCCGCCCTGCTCGCCGCCATGGCCCGCCTGCTGGGCCCCAACAAGGTCCTGGTCCTCCGCACCCCTACCGGCACACCCGCCCCGACAGCCGAAAACCTGGGCGTCCCAGGCCTGCTCGAACCCGACTCCTACGAATACGGCAAGATGACCCTGAACTTCTACGAACGCGTCGCCGAGTAGAATCAAGGGCTCGAAGAGCCATCCACCCTGCCCCCCACCACGACCCAAGCGAGCCCGCGATGTTCGAATCCCTCAGCGACCGTTTCTCCAACGTCTTCCGCCGGATCACCGGCCAGGGCCGTATCAGCGAGTCCAACGTCCGCGACGCCCTGGCCGAGGTACGCGACGCCCTGATCGAGGCCGACGTCCACCACCAGGTCGTCGAGGATTTCACGAAGCGCGTCCTGGACAAGTCCCTCGGCGCCGACGTCCTCCAGTCCGTCAAGCCCGGCCAGCAGATCGTCAAGCTCGTCTACGACGAATTGGTCAACCTCATGGCCGGCGAGGACGTCGACCCCGACGCCCTCGCCGACACGCTCGACCAGGATCCGGTGATGCTCGTCGAGCCCGGCCCCACCGTCGTGATGATGTGCGGCCTTCAGGGCTCGGGCAAAACGACCACCTGTGGCAAGCTCGCCGCCATCCTCAAGAAGCGCAACCGCTCCGTCATGCTCGCCGCCGGCGACCTCCAACGTCCCGCCGCCGTGCTGCAATTGCAGACCCTTGCCGAGCAGGTCCAGTCGCAATTCCCCGGCGGCGGCAGGGTCGTCTTCCACGGCGAACCCGACAAGGTCGCCGAGTACGGCAAGGCCGTCGGCGCCGCCGTGGGCGTCGCCCGCAACGCCCTCAACGAAGCCCGCAAGCAGAAGATCGACGTCCTGATCCTCGACACCGCCGGCCGACTCCACGTCAACGCCGAGCTCATGGCCGAGCTGCGACAGGTCGCCAGCGCCGTCACCCCCCATCAGATCCTGCTCGTCGTCGACGCCATGACCGGCCAGGACGCCGTCAACTCCGCCAAGGCCTTCAACGACCAGTTCGAGCTCGACGGCGTCGTCCTGACCAAGTTCGACTCCGACACCCGCGGCGGCGCCGCCCTCTCCGTCAAGCACATCACCGGCAAACCCATCCGCTTCATCGGCGTCGGCGAAAAACTCGACGCCCTGGAGATGTTCCACCCCCAGCGCATCGCCTCACGCATCCTGGGCATGGGCGACGTCGTCAGCCTCGTCGAAAAGGCCCAGGAACAAGTCTCCCTCGAAGAAGCCGCCGCCCTCCAGGAGAAGATGGCCCGTGGTCAACTGACCATGGACGACTTCCTCCAGCAGCTCCGCAGCATCCGCAAGATGGGCCCCCTCAAGAGCCTCCTGGGCATGCTCCCGGGGGTCGGCTCGCAGATCAAGAACCTCGACCTCGACGACAAACAGCTCGACCGCACCGAGGCCATCATCCGCTCCATGACCCCGCAGGAGCGTCAGGACGTCAGCATCCTCGACAACTCCCGCCGCCGCCGCATCGCCCGCGGCTCGGGCACGCAGCAGCAGGACGTCAGCCAGCTCGTCAAGGGCTTTGAGGCCGTCGCCCAGCTCACCAAGCAGATGTCCGGCGTGGGCGCCATGGGCAAGCTCAAGGCCATGACCGGCATGAGCAAGCCCGACCTCGCGGCCATGGGCATCACGCGCAACTCTCCCGGCATGAACCTGCCCGCCAACGACAAGCCCAAGCGCCTCTTCAAGGAACGCAAACGCAAGAGCCGCTGACGAATTCTCCACCATTACACGCCATCAAAAGACCTGAACTTATGGCACAGCACACTGTCAAAATGTGTTGATCTCGCCATTTTCACACTATCAAAATCCACCTATCAAGGTCTTCTGGCAACTGCTGACAGGCCGCTGAGTTGAGGCGTCATAAGACAACGTGTCCCGTCGCCGCGATCATCTCAATCACGAAAGAAAACAACGTTTTCAGCCGAAAAACGCCGATATTAGGACAAGCTCAGGGCGCCGCGCCGGCCCGCGTACTTGCCGACGATGGCCCTCCGAGGTACAATATCCACGGCTAAAGGTGCCGTATGCTATCGAGATACAACTACAGAACAATGTGCCTCTCCCTGCCTATCTGGTATGTCCAGCCGATCGCTCTCGAGCCGGCCTGACGCCGCTTTCTAATCTGACTGCTCGGGTCCGGACCGCGTTTTTGTGAACGAGGGTCTGTGAACACCGGCAGTGCGAGCGCCAACCCAGGCCCACACCGTTGCCCCGGTGGGCCGACGCTCGCCCCCCGAAGGTCAGACCCTCAGCAACACGGTCCGATCGCCCACGCGAAGGCGGCGATGGGTCTGTGACCACTGAGCAGGACGCTGACGGGGACGCCGCCGAGGCGAAAACCCTAAGCCAAGAAAGCGAGCCAGTCATGCCCTGGATGCTCTTATTCCTCGCGATCATTCTCGAAGTACTCGCCACCATCCTCCTGAAGATGGCCGACGGCTTTAGCCGTTGGATGCCCTCGGCCGGCGCGGTCGCCGCCTACGCCCTGAGCCTGGTCTTCTGCGCCCTGGCCATGCGACACATCGACGTGACCGTGGTCTACGTCGTCTGGGCCGGCGTGGGCACCGTCGCCCTGGCCGTCGTCGGCGTAACGCTCTTTCACGAGCACTTCAGCACCGCCAAGGCCGGCCTGATCCTCGTGATCCTCGCCGCCACCGTGGGCCTGGTCCTAGCCTCCCCCGCCGGCCACTAGGCCGCGTGAAACTGGGGAGGCTGGAGGTCTGGATGGGCGTGCCCGCCATCGCCGCGCCATCTGATTTAAGATGGTGCGACTATGACCCAGCCCTCCACATCCCCGGCCCCTGAACTGGCCAAGACCTACGCCCCCGACCAGATCGAGCCCGATGTCCTGCGCCGCTGGAACGACAGCGGCGCTTTCCATGCCACCCCCGGAAGTTTGAACACGGACGGCAGCCCGCGCCGGCCCTTCGCCGTCGTCATCCCCCCGCCCAATGTCACCGCCGCCCTGCACCTCGGCCACGCCCTCAATAACACCCTCCAGGACATCCTCGTCCGCTGGCGGCGCATGGCCGGCGACAACGCCATGTGGATGCCCGGCACCGACCACGCCGGCATCGCCACCCAGACCGTCGTCGAAAAACGCGTCCTCGCCGAGGAACGCAAGAAGCGCACCGACTTCGCCCGCGAGGAATTCGTCGCCAAGATCCAGGCCTGGAAGGACGAGTACGAGGCCACCATCACCAACCAGCTCAAGCGCATGGGCTGCTCC
>JADZET010000251.1 GCA_020850375.1 Phycisphaeraceae bacterium
ATGAAGAGGGCATATCCGACCCAGCCGGTCAGGCCGATGATGGCCATCATGACGTAGAGGTTGACCTGGAAGAAGGCGACAAAGCAGAGCAGAAGAAGGAGGGTGGGCACGGCGCTGAAGATCTCGACGAGGCGCATGCCCAGGAGGTCGACGAGGCCGCCGAAGTAGCCCATCAGGCCGCCGATGAGGATGCCGATGGCGATGGCGATGCCGGTGGAGATAAAGCCGATCGACAGGGCGATGCGGCAGGCGTGGATCATGTTCGAGAGCAGGTCGGCGCCGTTGGGGGTGGTGCCCAGGGGGTGGGTGAGGGAGGGGGCGGTGAGGCGCAGGGCGGGCTGATCGCGCAGGCGGTCGGCGGGGGAGAAGGGCAGGGGGGCGTAGACGGCGCGTTCGATGCGACCCTCGGCGGCGGCCTGGCGGTACTGCTCGTAGACGATGGCCAGGGGCGGCTGGACGAAGTAGATCGCGGCGGCGGAGGCGGGGATCAGGATCAGCAGCCAGGCGGCGAGGAGGAATCGGCCCGTGTGGCGGAGGAGGCGTTGGAGGATCCAGGCGAGGAGGAAGGCGGTGGGTAAGGTCAGGAGGATGACATCCGAGGAGGTCAGGTGGCGGAGCATAGGGCTGGACCAGCGGCCGTCGATTTTCAGCAGAAGCGGATGGGAATTGGCCAGCAGGGGGGCGAAGAGGGCGCCGAAGACGAGCAGGGCGATCCAGGCCACGCCGAGCCAGGCGGACTTGCGGCCCAGGACGTAGAGGACGGCGCCGGCGAGATAACCGCGGGAGGGGCGGGTGTCGACCGGGTCGGCCGACAGGATGGCTTGCGGGGGGATGGCAGCCTCACTCATAGCTGACCCTCGGGTCGGCGATGGCGTAGCAGATGTCGCGGAGCAGTTCGCTAAGCAATCCGATCAGGCCGCCGACGAGGGTGACGGCCAGGACGAGTTCGCGGTCGCGGAACTGGACGGCCTGGACGCTCAGGCGTCCCATGCCGGGGATGCTGAAGATGGTCTCGACGACGATCGAGCCGGCGAAGAGTGCGGGGATGATGCCGGCGGCGACGGTGATGAGCGAGAGGAGGCTGTTGCGGAAGACGTGGCGGAAGAGGACGTCGCGGTCGGCGACGCCCTTGGCGCGGGCGGTGCGGACAAAGTCGGAGGCGAGGTTGTCGAGGATCGAGCCGCGGGTGAGCTTGGCGAGGTAGGCGAAGCCGCCGTAGCTGAGGCAGACGATGGGCAGGACGAGGTGCCAGAGGATGTCCAGGAGCCAGCCGTGCTCGAAACCTGTGTCGGGCCAATGGGGGAGGAAGGGCATCTGGGCGGCGGTCATGGAGCCCAGGCCGGCGGTGGGGAACCAGTGGAGGTACTGCTTGTTGGCCAGGAGTCCGATGAGCATGACGCCGGCCCAGATGGCGGGGATGGACCAGAGGGCGAGGTAGAGGGCGCCGGACGAGACGTCAAACATGCCGCCGCGGCGCCAGGCGGCCCAGAGGCCCGAGAGGATACCGATGGCGTAGATCAGGGGGATGGAGACGACGTTGAGCAGGAGGGTGATGGGCAGCGATTCGCGGACGAGGTCGGTCACGGGGCGGTGGCGGGCGAGGCTTTCGCCGAGGTTGGGCCACTTGAGGGTGAATGAGCCGTACTTGCCCTGATTGTCGACGGTCCAGCCCAGGGGTGAGATCTGGTTGAGCCAGCGGGCGTACTGGACGACGGCGGGTTGATCGAGGCCGTAGCGTTTCTGGTAGTACTCGCGGATGCGTCGGGCCTCATCGCCCTTGATGCTGCCCTCCTGGTTGAGCAGGGGCCCGCCGACGCCGCCGGGGGCCATGGCCATGACGAAGAAGACGAGGAAGGTGACGCCCAGGAGGGTCGGGGGCAGGAGCAGCAGGCGTCGGAGGATGTAAGTGGCCATGGGGAGGAGGGGTTGGGGATTAGGGATTGGGGATTCGCCAAGTCAGATTGCCGATTTGCGATTGCCGATGTTGAGGACCAACGGCCGTCTCTCTTCATTTTTCAATCGCAAATCGGCAATCGGCCATTGCAGATCCCTTCCGGGGGCGGGGTCAGCTTCCGGGGGTTAACTTCCGGGGGTCCATTTACGCTCGTCGGCGGGGACGAACCATTCGAGGATGGAGTTGAGGCCGACGCGGGTGCGCTGGACGTTGTGGATGCGGGCATCGAAGAAGGACAGGGACTTGCGGGTCATGAGGAAAGTGTAGGGTTGGTCCTCGTGCAGGACGCGATGGACCTGGTGCCACAGGGCCATGCGCTGGGACTCGTCCATGGTGGTGCGGGCTTTTTCGATCAGAGCGTCAAGCTGGGGATTGGAGTAGGAGATGGTGTTGCTGCCCTTGCCGGCGGCCTGGCTGGAGTGGAAGATCTGGTAGGGATCGGACTCGATCTCGCCGGTCCAGGCGAGGCTGATGGCGCTGAATTGACGTTGGTTGATGCGTTCGAGCAGGACGGACCATTCGAGGGGTTCGGGCGTGAGGACGACGCCAGCCTTGGCGTAGGAGTCCTTGAGGAAGAGGACGACGCGGTTGAAGGTCTCGCTGCCGCTGGGGTAGGAGAGTTTGACCTCGAAGGGCTGACCGTCGGGTCCGTCAACGACGCCGTCGCCGTTGCGGTCCTCGAAACCCGCCTCCTTGAGCAGGGCCATGGCGGCCTGGGGGTCGAAGGGCCAGGGCTGGACGTCGGGGTCGGACTGGGCGGAGAGGGGGTTGAAGGGGCCGGAGACGACGACGCCGTAGCCGAGGAAGACCTCGTCGATGACGCGTTGGCGGTCGGTGAGAAGTGTCATGGCCCTGCGGACGCGTACGTCGGCGAAGGGGGTGGGCTTGCCGTCGCGCTGCTGGTTCCAGCCGATGTAGATGAAGCCAGCGATGGGGCTGAGGTACTCGTGATGGTTGGTGTGTTTGAGGATGGCCTGATTCTTGAGCAGGCCGACGTACTGTTCGGGCATGGCGAAGAAGTCGTCGATCTCGCCGTTGGTGAAGGCGGTCAGGTGCGCGGCATCGTTCTCGATGATGCGCCAGATGATCTTGTCGAAGGGCGGGGGCTCGCCCCAGTAGCGGTCGTTGCGGACCAGCTCAATGGGCTTGCCGGGCTCGGGCCGCCAATTGGTCGGGTTGGCCAGGCGGTAGGGGCCGGTGCCCATGAGCAGGCCCGGGGCCTGGTTGAACTCGGTGGTGGAGTATTGTTCGTAGAAGTGCTTGGGGAGGATCGGCAGATTTTCAACGTCGGCGACAACCTCAAAGGCCTTGAAATAGGGCTCCTTGAAGGTGAAGGCCACGCGGTGAGGGCCGAGCTTCTCGATCGACTTGAACTTGTCGAAGTAGGACTGGATGGCCGGGGCCTGGATCTGGGGGTTCATGATCAGGCCTATGGAGAAGACGACGTCATCGGCGGTGAAGGGTTCGCCGTCGGAGAAGGTCACTCCTTGGCGGAGGTCGAACTCGATGCGCAGGCCGTCGTGGCTGATGCGCCAGGCGGTGGCGAGGCTGGGCATCCAAGCGAGGGTGTTGGGGTCGCGTCTGGCCAGGGATTCGAGGGTGTAGCGCTGGATGATCGTGGCGTAGGCGTCCGTCGAGACGATGGGCGTCAGGCGTTCGGGGACGACGCTGAAGGACGAGACGTAATGGTCGCCCAGGGCGTAGCCGGGCAGTTTTTGGGCGGCGCGGATGCGGTCGAAGGGG
>JADZET010000252.1 GCA_020850375.1 Phycisphaeraceae bacterium
GGGCGTCGTAGATGGCCGAGTCGCCGTGGGGGTGGAAGTTGCCCATGACGTCGCCGACGACCTTGGCGCACTTGCGGTGCTTGGCGTCGGCGGTCAGGCGGTCGAGCCACATGGCGTAGAGGATGCGTCGCTGGACGGGTTTTAATCCGTCGCGGACGTCGGGCAGGGCGCGGCTGGTGATGACCGACAGGGCGTAGTTGAGGTAGCGCTGCTGGGCGGCGTCCTGGAGGGCGACCCCCGGGAGTGAGCCGTCAGACCCCGCACCCCCGTTCCCTCCTCCGGAAGAGCCGCCAGAGCCTCCTGCGGGGCCGCCACGGCGTCTGCCGCCCTTACCGGCGGAGGGCTGCGGGGCAAGGGTCTCGGCGTCGTCCGGGGTGTCGTCCAGCTCCGCTTCGGCGAAGAGGGTCGAGTCGTCTTCAACGGGGGGTCGGCGCTTGGCCAAGGGCAACTTCTCCACAATCTCCGCATCAAACGTCGTCAGGGGCCCATAACAACGCGTCCAGGCCTCCTGGGAAGCCGTTATCGGCACGTGGGCCGTCGCGCCCGCAATGGCTGAGGGGGGATGCCGTGAACACTGTTCCGAACCTGTAACGTGGAACCTTGCCAAGGGGCCGACGCCGGACCGCTGAGGCTACCGCAAATCGGGTTGCCTCGCATGGCGGCGGTCGTGGTCGATCGAGGCTGTGAGCAGGCTGGCAGTTGGCGGGGTCGTAGGAAAGCGTATTCTAGGCTCCATGCGGCGTGTGTTAGGGATTGATCCGGGGCTGCGCATCACCGGCTACGGCGTGGTGGACATCCCCGCTGCGCTGGGTCGGCCGCCGCGCGTGGTCGAGGCGGGGGTGTTTCGGCTGTCGGCCAAGAAGAGCATGGAGCAGCGCCTCGTGCAGCTTGAGGCGGACCTTGTGGCGCTGATCGAGGAGTGCATGCCCGCCGTGGTGGCCGTCGAGAAGCTCTACGCTCACTACAAGCACCCGCGTACGGCGATTCTCATGGGCCACGCCCGGGGCGTGATCCTGCTCGCGGCGGCGCGGAAGGAACTGCCCGTGATCCATCTGCCGTCGACAGAGGTCAAGAAAGCGGTCACCGGCTACGGGCACGCATCGAAGGCGCAGATGCAGCGGTCGATCCAGGCCATTCTGAGCCTGCCGGAACCGCCGTCGCCGCCGGACGTGGCTGACGCGCTGGCCATCGCGCTGACGGCGGCGCGACGGCACGCGGCTGTCTGAACTCGCGATGCCGTCACTTGCACAGCACGCTGAGGATTCCCTTGCAGAACTCGGGCAGGTCGTCGGGCTTGCGGCTGCTGACGAAGTGGCGGTCGATGACCACGGGTTGGTCGTGCCAGATGGCCCCGGCGTTGACCAGGTCGTCCTTGATGCCCGGCGAGCCGGTGACGTTGACGCCCTGGTAGACGCCGGCGGAGATGGGCATCCACCCGCCGTGGCAGATCGCGGCGATGAGCTTACCGGCCGCGGACAGCTCGCGCGTCAGTGAGAGGACCTTCTCGTCACGGCGCAGCTTGTCGGGCATCCATCCGCCGGGGTAGACGGCGCCGTCGAAGTCGGCGCTCTTGATGTGAGCCACCGACGCATCGGTCACGCAGGGGTAGCTGTGCTTGCCGGCCACCTTGCTGGCGGGTGGGCCCAGGCCCGCGACGGTCACCTTCACGCCGGCCTCGATCAGGCGAAGCTTGGGGTACCAGAGTTCGAGGTCCTCGTAATCGTCGCCGGCGAAGATCAGGACATTTTTTTTAGAAAGGTCGGGCATGGACGGCTCCTCGGGATGCCAGGGATTCATCTTGGCGTATGATGGAAGTGGATCGGCTGAACGTCAGGCATCATAGCCTGCCGGCCGGCTGGGTCGCCCGACGTGGGGGCCAATTTGACACCTCGGGAGCGTGATGATGCGGATATCCCATTGGATCAGACGGATCGGTTTTTTGCCGGCGGTTCTGGGCGTCGTGCTGGTTCTGAGTGTTGTTTGCACGCCTCGATCTGCGGCGCAGACGACCAACCCGACGGCCGCGGACGAAACGCCGCTCGAGTCGGATCTTTCCAGTCCGGCCGCGACGATGCGGACGTTCCGGCTCGCTGTGCAGCGGGCCCAGGAAGTGCGCGCGGATGCCCGGCGGGCGTGGGAGATTGCCCTGGGCTGCCTCGACATGCCCGCCGCAGCATCACCTGGCTCGGCGGTGGAGGAGGCGGTGGGTCGCCGGCTCACGGCCCAGAAGCTGCTGGACGTGATCGACCGGATCGCCTCGGACCCGGCGAGCGAACTGCCCGACGCCGAGCGGGCCGCGGCGGGGGGGCTCGACGCCTATGTCTTCTTCCCGCAGTCGACCAGCACGGGTCAGCGGCGGGTGCTCGAAAAGCTCGGCAAGTCCGTGAGCCAGGCCATCGTGCTGATCCAGACCTCGCCCGGCACGTGGAAGTTCTCGCAGCGGACGATCGAAGGGATCGACGCCCTGCACGAGCAGATGCTCACATTGCCCGTGCTCAGTGGCGCGGGGCAGCCCGTCTCGGCGCTGCTCGGGCCTACCTTTGACCGCACGCGGACCTGGGGGTGGTTCGCGCTTGCTGGGGCGATCTTCCTGGGCCTCTTGGCGGGCAAGACGGTGGCAATGGTCCTGCGCAACGCGGGCAAGCGGATGCACTCGCACAAGTGGGCCGGCCGCAAGATCCTCTTCGACGCCGCGGCCGGGCCGGCCAACCTCGCCCTGATCACCCTGGGCCTGGCGATCGGCCTGCGGTTCATCTACATGGACGCCGCCGTCGCCACGCTGAGCCTCAAGGTCATCGCCTTCCTCTACCTGATCGCCGTCGGCTGGTACCTGTACAACCTTGTCGACCTGATCTCGCTGCTGCTGGAGAAGTTTGCCGAGCGCAGCGACTCGAAGCTCGACGACATGGTCCTGCCGCTGATCACCAAGACGCTGCGGATCTTTCTGATCGTCGTCTTCACGCTGGTGGCGGCCCAGAACGTCTTCGGCCTGAACATCAC
>JADZET010000253.1 GCA_020850375.1 Phycisphaeraceae bacterium
CCTTCACGCAGTTCTGGGCGTTGCCGCAGTCCGAGATGCCGCCGGGCCGCATCAGCTCGTCGAGCCGTTCGCCGGCGAGCACCTTGCCCGTGCCGTGCATGTTGAAGTAGCGGGCCTGGCTGATCGGCTGGGCGCCGATGAAGTTGTTGCCCAGCAGGAACTGCGGGCAGGCCTCGAGGCAGCAGCCGCAGGTCATGCAACGTGACAGGGCGTAGCGCACGTCCTGGTCCTCGGGCGACTCCTTGGGCCCCTCGCCCAGGTCGTGCGTGCCGTCGACGGGCACCCAGGCCCGCACGTTCTTGAGCTCCTGGAACATCCGCGAGCGGTCGACCCACAGGTCGCGGACGACGGGGAACTTGGTCATCGGCTCGAGGCTGACGGTGTGGTCGCCCGTGTCCTTGAGAAGCTGATCGATCAGGGCCGAGCAGCTCTGGCGGACCTTGCCGTTGATGACCATCGTGCACGCCCCGCAGACCTCCTCGAGGCAGTTGCAGTCCCAGACCACCGGCGTGGTCTTCTGGCCCTCGACGGTCACGGGATTCTCGGCGATCTGCTGGAGGCAGGAGATCACGTTGAGGTTGGGCTTGTAGGGCACCTCGAACACCTGCCAGTAGGCCGGCTTGCCGGGCGCGTCCTGGCGCTTGATGCGGAAGCGGATGCTCTGGGTGCTGGCGGGGGCGCTCATGGGGTCACCTCGGGTGAGGGAAGTCTTCGGTCAGGAACAACGTCGTCCGTGAGAGATTCTACGCCGGTTTACTTGGCCGCCACGGCCTGCTTGGGCGTGTCGGCGTCGACCTTGCCGTAGGTCCGCGCCCGCGGCTGGATCAGCGGCGTGGGCACGTCCTCGAGCACGATCGTCGGGGCGTCCTTGGCTTGGTCGTACTTGGCAATGGTCGTCTTGAGGAATCTGTCGTCGTTGCGCTCGGGGAAATCGCTGCGGTAGTGGGCCCCGCGCGACTCCTGCCGGATGGCCGCCCCGGCCAGGATCGCCTGGGCGTAGACGAGCATGTCGCCGAGCGCCCGGGTGAACGAGAGGGTCTGGTTCGTCCACATCCCCGTGTCACTGAGCTTGACGGCCTTGAACTGCTCGCGGAGTTGCGTCACCATCTCCGCCGCCGTGCGCAGGCCCTGATCCTCGCGGACGACTGTGCAGTAGTCGGTCATCACGTCGCCGAGCTGGCGGTGCAGCGTGTAAGGGTTGAACGTGCCGTTGGACTCGATGAGCTTCTTGGCCTTGGTCTCTTCCTGCTGGAGGTACTTCTGGAAGAGGCTGTCGGGCAGGTCGGCCGCCTTGGTCTTGGTGTCCGTCGCGAAGGCCGCGGCGCTGGGCCCGCAGTAGAGCCCGTCAAAGATGCACGAGAGCAGGGCGTTGGCGCCCAGACGGTTGCCGCCGTGGTAGTGGAAGTTGACCTCGCCGAAGGCGTAGAGCCCCGGGATGCTGGTCATCATGTTGTTGGGCGCCCCGGGCACCATGCCCTTGTTGTCCAGCTGGGGCGTGTAGGTCGTGTAGAGCCCGCCCATGGTGTAGTGCACGGCCGGGAAGATCTTCATCGCCACGTGCTTGGGGTCGTCACCCGTGAACTTCTCGTAGATCTCGAAGATGCCCGCGAGCTTGTGCTTGGTCGCGTCGGACAGGTGCGTGCAGTCGAGGTAGACCATGCGCCCGCCGCCCACGCCGTAGCCGTCGCGGCAGATGAAGAAGATCTCACGCGTCGCGATGTCGCGCGGCACGAGGTTGCCGTACTTGGGGTATTTTTCTTCGAGGAAGTACCAGCGTTCCGCCTCGGGGATCTGGCCCGGCGCCCGCGTGTCCCCCTTCTTGCGGGGCACCCACATCCGTCCGCCTTCACCGCGGGCCGACTCGCTCATCAGTCGGCACTTGTCCTCCCCGGGGATGGCCGTGGGGTGGACCTGGATGAACTCGGGGTTGCCCAGCCACGCCCCGGCCTGGTAGCAACGGGCGGCCGCGCCACCGGTGCAGATCACGCTGTTGGTGCTCTTGCCGAAGATCAGGCCGTTGCCGCCGGTGGCCATGATCACCGCATCGCCCCGGAAGGCGCGGATCTGCATCGTCCGCATGTCCTGAGCGACGATCCCCTTGCACACGCCCGCCTCGTCGAGGATCGGCCAGAGGAATTCCCAGAACTCGTACTTGGTCACGTTCCCCTCGACCTCGGCCCGGCGGACCTGCTCGTCGAGGGCGTAGATGAGCTGCTGGCCCGTGGTCGCCCCGGCGAAGTGCGTCCGCTTGAACAGCGACCCGCCGAACAGCCGCAGGTCGCGTTCGCCCTCGGCCGTGCGGTTGAAGGGCACGCCCATGCGGTCGAGCAGGTCGATGATCTTGGGCGCCCAGTTGGCCATGTCGTAGACCGGCGGCTGGTGGTTGAGGAAGTCGCCGCCGTAGATCGTCTCGTCGAAGTGCATCCACTCGGAGTAGCCCTGCTGGCGGGCGACCTTGTTGCAGGCGTTGATGCCGCCCTGGGCGCACACGGAGTGGGACCGCTTGA
>JADZET010000254.1 GCA_020850375.1 Phycisphaeraceae bacterium
CACGTGACCTTCTTCTTCAACGACTACCGCGAGGAGCCCTTCCCCGGCGAGAGCCGGCAGATGGCCCAGTCGCCCAAGGTCGCCACCTACGACCTTCAGCCCGAGATGAGCGCCCCGCGGATCCGTGACATCGTGCTCGCTCGCCTGGCCGCGGCGGACTGCGAGGACCTGATCGTCGTCAACTTCGCCAACGGCGACATGGTGGGGCATACCGGCAAGCTCGACGCCGCCATCAAGGCGGTCGAGACCGTCGATCAGTGCGTCGGCGCCCTCGTCGACGCCGCGCTCAAGCGTGACGGCGTCCTGATCGTCACCGCCGACCATGGCAACGCCGAGCAGATGTTCGACCCCACCACCAACGCCCCCCACACGGCCCACACGACCTACGACGTCGAGTGCATCCTCGTCGACCCCCGCCCCCGGAAGTTGGTCAGTGGTAGTCTCGATCAACCCAGCAGCGGCTTGCGCAACGACGGCCGTCTGGCGGACATCGTGCCGACACTGTTTGCCCTCATGGGCCTGGAAAAGCCCAAGGAGATGGAGGGGCGGTCGCTGGTCAAGTAAGGCCGGAATCCTCAGTCCGCCACTTCCACGCTCAGCCCGAACATCGCCAGCACCGCCGTTGGGTCGCTCAGCCGCCAGCGCAGCGCCTTGAGCACGCGCGGCTCGGACAGCGGGAACTCCCACAGGTCCACGCGCAGGATCTCATACGACGGGTGGATCACCGCCCGCGCCGCCGGCCTGGTGTGCGACGAGCGAGGCGTCGTCAGCCACCACCGGCAGATGTCATTGCTCCTGAGCACCTCGAACCCATGGCGCAGCGGCACGGTTTGCGTGCCCTCCTCAAAAACCAACTCATATTCCCCCGCCGGGTCGCCCGGTTCGCGCGGCGGCTCCTCATCCTGGCTCCAGACCGTCTTCACGCTCGATCGCGGGAAACCGCCCGCCATCGCCACGTGCCCCAGCACGGCCAGTGAGCGGATCTTCCGCCCAACCGGGATGGTCACTTCGCTTCTTTCGCCGCCGAGCAACAGCGGGTGAGCCGGTCCATCCACGTCGCGACAGACGAACTCGATGCCATCGACCAGCAGCCGCCCAAAACGTAATGACGCACCGCTCTGCCCATGCCGCCGATCATTGATCGGCCTCTCCAGGCTCGATTGGTCGCCTTCAACGCGTGACAGATCGACGGGCTGCCAGTTCTCCACCCTTCGCGGCGCCTGAGCCAGCACCTCCACACACGCCTGACGCTGTGCCGGTGGATGATCCATCTCAAACCACATCATCGAGAGGATGTGCAGGTCCTCCCGTGGCTGCCCCTTCGCGTCAAGCAGGCCCTCGACCGTCCAGCCATCCACCGCGGCCGGTCCGGGTCGGCTGCGCTCCTCGTAATCCGCCCACGCCCAGAAACAGCACCCCGCAAACCGCACCGGATCGTCCGCCCGACTGTGCCGGACGAACGCGTCGCAGAGCGTCTTGGTCGTGCGAGGATTGCCCTGTGCCACCAGACCGCCCCACTCCGTGAAGACCAGCGGCCGATCCGTCAGCTGCTTCATCCGTTGCTCGAAGTCCGCCGCCCAGACGCCGTAGACGTTGATGCCGTAGAACGTCAGGTCCGCCGCCTGGACCATCGCCCGGATCTCGTCGTACTTCCCCGTGCAATCCGCGAAGCTCAGCCGGCAGCCCGGGTCCAGCTCCCGGCAGACCTTCGCCGCCCGCACGGCAAACTCGCTGTTGGGGTTGCACTCGTTGTAGATCAGCCACGCGAAGATCGACGGCACGTTGCGATCACGCTTGACTGTTCGCAGCAGGCACTCGAATGCCGGCGCATAGATCACCGGGTCGGCCAGGTCGTGGAAGCACGTCCCAGGCTCCTCGCTGACGAGCAGCCCCAGCTCCGCCGCGATCCGGCAGACCTCGGGCCCCTGCGGTGAATGCACCAGCCGGATGAAGTTGAACCCCGCGTGCTTGATCAGCGCTAATTCCCGCCGGACCTCCGCTTCCGGGGGGCTGTAACCACCGCGGCTGGTGAACTCGTGCCGGCAGACACCCTTGAGCATCAGCCGCTCGTTGTTGAGATAGAAGTCCTGCCCGCGGGCCTCGATCCGCCGCACCCCCACAGCCTCACGCAGCAGTTCCCCCTCGTCCGGCGCGTACACGGTCAGCGTGTAAAGGTTCGGCCTCGCCGGCGACCAGAGCCGTGGACGCTCGAGCGTAAAACGCGCCGGCGCGACGGTCGTCGCTTGAGTGTCTGCAACGATGACGCCCGTGTCATGTTCCGCCATCACCACGCGCACCGGCAGGGGGGTGGGGCCGTTGAGCTCCACCGCCACCGTGCACTGGGCCTTTGTGCAATCCGCGTCGAGCTCGGCCGTGAACCTGAAGTCCTCCAGGAACGTCGCCGGCCGACTCTCCAGCCACAGCGGCCGGATCAGTCCACCGTCGAACCGCCTTCCGGGGGGCGGGCCGAAAGGCTCGACCGTGTCGCGCAAGTGGACCGTCAGCGCGTTCTGATCCCGTAACACTTCCGGGGGGATCTCGAAGCGGTACCGAGCCCACGGTCCCGCCCGCCCGATCGATTGCCCGTTGAGGCGGAACTCCGCCGTCGCCAGCACCCCCTCGGTGACCAGGAACACCCGCCGCGACTTGTCCACCGGCCACGGCCGGGCGAACGTGTGCTCGAGCCGGCAGTCGCCGATCGGCCGATGACTTCCCGGCACGCGCACGAAGTCGACCTGCCGATCACCGATGAACCGACGCCAATCGCCCGCCAGAGCAAACCGGGGAAACGCCATGCCAGGACCCTCAAGCCGAGAATGAACGGGTAGCCGACCCTCACGTCAGGCCGATATCGTCCGACCAGCTTAGTCACGGCCCGACCCCCACGCACCATGTTCAAGGGGGCGAGCACCCACTGCTGGATGCCGTTCACCGCCCCAAACCGCGTCAAAAGGTCCGAGAAAAACCCCTCTCCCAGCCGGTATTCCACTTCCCGATAATTAATTACACCCCCGCCAGCACCCCGTCCGAAGGTCTTATCGGAGGCCCCCCGCCCCCGGAGGTAGTGTCTCCGCGAAGTGCAGGGGGGGTAGCCAGGGATTGCGGTATCCCGTCAACTTTTCACGGCAAGGAGCCGGCGATGACTGAACAGCAAGACGTGCGTGTGGGCAAGGGGTGGGTGATCACCGGCGATCTGTCCGTCGAGGCCGACGCCACCTTCGAGGGCCAGCTCAATGGCACCCTCCGCGGCGCGGGCCTGATCGACCTCGCACCCGGGGCCGTGGTCCAGGGCGCGGTCATCGCCCCGATCGTCCGCGTGGCCGGCCAGGCCCAGGGCGACATCGTGGCCCAGCAGGAAGTCGAGCTCATGCCCGGCTCGCGCATGCGCGGTCGCGTCTACTCGAACCGCTTCGTGGTCAATGAGGGCGCCGGCTTCCGCGGCGAGATCTGGGTCGACGAGGAGGCCATGGCCGCCGCCGACCAGCAGGTCATTCAGAACCTCCCCGCCGCGGCCCCCGCCCCCGGAAGCGCCGCTCCAGACGCCGGTCGGCACCCCTCGCGTTCAGCGGACCTGTCCGACGACGAGCTCGCCTCGCTGCGCAGCCCCGTCCGGACGCGTCCCCGCGAGATCGAGCGCACGCTCCGCATGCCCCCCGCCCACAGCGGCAACGGCAACGGCCACAACACCCATTAAC
>JADZET010000255.1 GCA_020850375.1 Phycisphaeraceae bacterium
GACGCCGACCATGTCGCCGGGGAAGAGCGTTCGCACGGCCAGGACGGCGGCCTCGTTGGCCAGTTGCTGCTGGTTGTACAGGGTGCCCGAGACGGGGCTGGCCATGGAGCCGGAGTGGTCGATGACCAGGATCAGGGCGCCGGAGGGGAGCACGGAATAGGCGGGGATCTCGCAGGAGACGGGGAGGATGGGATCGACGGGGGAGCCTGCCCAGCCGCCGGCGCCGAAGCTGTCGGGGCCGCCGATCACGATCAGGCCGCCGCCGAGGTCGTTGACGTAGCGGACGAGCAGCTGCTGCTGGCTGGGGGAGAGCTCCTCGACGGGGATGTTGTGCAAGATGACGGCGTCGTAGGGCTGGAGCTCGGCGACGGTGGCGGGGAAAGCATCGGGGGGGAGCGTCGCGACCTCGAGGCCGCGCGAGGTCAGGGCGGCGAGCAAAGGGTTGCCGACGGGCTGGACGGGTTGACCCTGCTCGCGGCGCGGCGAGCTCGAGGAGCCGTCGCCGACGAGCAGGAGCTTGCCGCGGCCGTGGACGAAACTGAATCCCTCGGCCCGCAGGTTGGTCGTCACCAGGCCGGTGGCGTCGGCGGGCTCGAAGTGGACCTCGAAGCGATTGGGGCCGCGATCGTGCATGGGGATCTCGATGCGGCGGACACAGAGAAATCCGCCCCCGCCCCCGGAAGGTGTGGGGGACGCGGCGTTGGGGGTGGTTGTACCCCCCGGCTGAGCCGGGGGCTGAATCGCGGGCGCGGCGTTGGCGGGGAGCCAGTCGGCTTGGGTGATGGGTTGGCCGAGGCCGTCCTTGCCTGGAGCGAGGTCGATGGTCGTGCCGTTCTGACGGACGAGCAGAGTGCCGGCGGCGGGTGAGGCGGCGCGGAGGACGACGCGCAGGGCGACGGTCTGGCCGGTGCGGGCCTGGCTGGGCGCGTCGACGGACTCGACGACGACCTGCCGGCGGGCGCGGTACGCGATGGGGATGACGTCGATGGGGATGCCGGCGGCGGCGGCCTGGCGCGCGGCGGCCAGGACGTCGGCGTCGGCGACGGTGGCGTTGCCGTCCCAGGCCAGGACCATGCGTTTGGACGTGTCGGCGGGGAAGAGGGCCAGGGCCAGGCGGATCGCGGCGGCGGGGTCGGTGCCCTCGGTGGGCGTCTGGATCAGGCTGGACTCCGGGGGCAGGCCGTGGGCGGGTAGAGCAAGGACGGAGGCCTTGCGGTCGAAAGCGATCAGGCCGTAGCGGTCGTCGGGGCGGCGATGGGCCTGCCGGCCGTCGGCCTCGGAGACGAAGGTGGGGCTGGCGGCGTGGCGGAGCTGGGCGTCGAGCCATTGGTCGGGGGTGGGGCCGTTGATCGCACCCGGGGCTTGCGCCCCGGCTTGGCCCCCGGAAGGCGTCGAGGTGGGAGGCCGGGCGAACTGGCGGACGGAGCTGGAGCGGTCGAGCACGGCGATGACGGTCAGGTCGGACTGGATGCGCACGGCTTGTGGGCCGGCGAGGATCAGGACCAGGAGCGTCAGCACGGCGGCGCGGAGGAGCAGGGCCACGCGCCTGCGCCAGCGATCGACGTAGCGAAGACGCTTCCTGCCCAGCCACAGCAGCGGCACGATCGCCGGCAGGAGCCAGAGGAACCGGGGATCGTCGAAGGCGATGGGCATACGGCTGGCGGGATGGTCCTTGGAAAAACGGTCGGGCTAGCGGGGGGCCTTGGGGGCGGACTCGGCGGGCAGGTCCTCGGACTTGGGCAGTTGGTCGAAGTAGTTGTGCACGGTCGAGCGGTAGCGGCGGGGCACGCGGTCCTCGGTGACGGCCTTCTCGGCCTCGGACTGGGCGGCGGTGACGGTCTGGTCGAACTCGACCTGGGCGTCGCCCTTGATCGCGCCGCCGGGGGTGAGCCAGCTGGCCAGGACGCGGCCCTGGGAGTCGTGGGCGTCGCTGACGGCGGTCGAGTCGGTGCCGGTGGTCCACTTCTCGCGGCCGATGGGGTCGTTGCCCTCCTCGGTGCCGGCCATGATGCCGCCCTGGCCCGCACCGCCTTGGCCGTTGCCGTTGTCGCCGGGTTTCTGGCCGTTGCCGCCCATGGCGTTCGAGAGCTGGTTCTGGGCCTGGCGGTACTGGTTCATGGCGCTCTGCATCTGGGCCATCTGGTTGAGCGTCTGCTGGGCCTGATTCTGACCCTGTTGACCCTGCTGGCCTTGACTGGGGTTGTTCATGCTCTGGGCCATCTGGTTGAGGCCCTGGCTCAGGCTGTTCATGCACTGGGAATTCTGGCCCTGGAGCTGCTGGGCCTGCTCGGCGAGGCGCTGGGCTTCCTCGGGGCTCAGGCCCCGCTGGGCGAGGGCCTGCTGCAGGGCGTTGGGGTCCATCTGGCCCTGGGCGAGTTGCTGGATCTGCTGCTGGGAGAGGCCGGCGTCGCTGAGGGATTTTTCGAGCTCCTGCTGCTGACGGGCCTGCTCGGCGGCGGCGCTCTGGAGCTGCTGGGAGAGGTTCTCGATCTGCTGCTTGAGCGAATCCTTCTCCTCGTCGGAGAGGTTGGGCATCTGCGCGGTGAGTTGATCCAGCGCGGCGGCGGCGGCCTGGAAGTCGCCACGCCTCAGGGCGTCGGCGAAGGCGTCGGCGGGGCCGGTGGTCTTGGGGTCGAGCTGGGACATGGCGGTCTCGAGCGGCTGGAGCTGTTTCTCCTGCTGCTGGGCGAGGCTGGCCAGTTGGTCGTGGACGGCGGAGACCTCGGCGGTGAGCTGGCGCTGGGTGCGCGGCTGGTCGAGGTTGCGCTCGGTGAGTTCCTGGAGCTGGGCCTGGAGCTTGGCCATCTCGAGGGATTGAGTGGTGTTGTTCGAGACGACCAGCTGTTTGAGTTGTTCGAGGGTCTCTTGTGCCTTGGCGATGTTCTCGCGGGCCTCGGCGGCCTGCCGCTGGGCGGCGGCCTGCTCGGCGCGGGCGGCGGCGAGGCCGAAGGGGTCGAGGTCGGTCGGCAGGAAGAGGAAGAGAGAGACAGCCAACAGCGTGATCAGGGCTGAACCCATCCAGTGGCGGGGCAGGTGGAGGGCGAAGGCTTGTCGCAGTTGGGATGAGCCGGCCAGGTCGCGGGCTTTCTCGCGGGCGTCGGTGAAAACCTGTTCGGCGAAGGGGTCATCCTGCGCGCGGGGCTTGCAGTAAAGGGCGGAGCCGAAGCGGTCCTTGAGTTCGAGTCGATGGTCGATCAGGCCGGCGACGGCCACGGGGGAGCGGCGTGTCAGGAGCGCCACGAGCACGCCGGCGCCGAGCGACACGAGCAGGATCGCGGCGAGCGTGATGGCCAGAGCCTTCCAGGGATCGACCATCGGCCAGGCGGAGCTGTCCCAGAGTTGGATGCGATGCAGGACGATGCCGATAGCGGCGAGAAGGGCCAGACCCAGCGCCGACCAACCCGCCCAGATCAGGACGGCCTGCCAGACCAGTCGCCGACCCGCGACGCGGAGGCAGTGATCGAGGTGGTCCATGACCCGGCCCTTTCAGCAAGGCGCTGCGTGCAAAGGACTCTACGCAAACATGATAGTGGAAGGATCAAAAGATGGCGAGAAATTTCGCGGCGGATGAGGGCGTCCCCCCCTGCTGCTGTCACAAGACGCGGTGTTAGCGCTGGCTCCGGGGGTTGAAGCCAACCAGAGCCTTGCGGATGCGGTGCAGGTCCTCGAGCAGGACCAAGGCGGCGTCGAGCGGTAGCATGGTCGAGGCGTCTGATTTCGCCTGGGTGGGATCGGGATGGGTCTCGAGGAAGAGGGCCTGCACGCCGGCGGCGACGGCTGCGCGAGCGAGCAGCGGGGCGCGTTCGGGCCGGCCCCCGGACGTTTTGCCGGCGCCGGGCTGCTGGGTGGAATGCGTGGCGTCGAAGCAGACGGGCCAGCCGTGCTCCATCATGTCGCCCAGGCCGACGAAATCGTTGACCAGGCGGTGGTAGCCGAAGAAGGTGCCACGCTCGGTGAGCATGATGCCCGAGGCGTGGGCGGCGGTGAGCTTCTCGACGACGTTGGCCATCTCGTCGGGGGCCATGAACTGGCC
>JADZET010000256.1 GCA_020850375.1 Phycisphaeraceae bacterium
GCGCCTGCCGAACGTGACCTTCCAAGTCGCCGACGCCTACAGCCTACAGGGTGTTGAGGGGCCGTTCACCGCTGCACTGGCCATTTGGTGGTGGTCGCATGTGCCCGTGAACGCCCTCCGCGGCTTCCTGGATGCGCTGCATGGCAAAATGCAGTCGGGCGCCCTCGTGTGCTTCGTAGACCAATTGCCCTACAGCGGGGCTGTGAGAAGATTGGGCGCGGAAGGAGACACGCTCGAGCAGCGTACCCTTCCTGATGGTCGCCGCGTGGAGATCGTGAAGAATTTCCCCACGCGCCGCCAGGTGGAGTCTGCCCTGCACGACATCGCGGCAAACGTCCACTACGTGGAGGACCCCAACGAGATGAGTTGGCGGGTCACCTATAGCGTCGTCAAATGAAACGACGTCGCGTGAGGACGTCCCACCGGTTCCTCTTCCCCAGGATGGCGTCCGTGAGCGGAAGTATGGGACTTAGACGAGCCAGGGCCGCCGACAAGGCCTTCACCTACGACGCCAAGTAGCCCGCTGTCCGGAGTATGTCGAGCAGGTCTGGGGTTGGGACGAAGCGGAGCAGCGGCGGCTGGGGGTGCTCAGAGGGCTCCGGGGGCGGGGTCAAATCTGACATTTTTCCGTGTTGGCTACATCTCAACAAACCACCGATGATCGTCGGCGAACTGCCGGTGCAAAGCGTCGCGCAGCCAATTGCGGGCGTCAGTGTCAAGCAGGGGCCAGGCGATGGCGAAGTCGGCGTCGTCTTTCGCGCCTCCGTGGCGGCGGGACTTGTAGAGCAGTTGAATCTCAGGCCGCAGGTACCGCAGGCCGTCGGGCGAGAACACGGTCAGGTCGGCGAACGGGCCGCCGATCCGCTCATCCCGGCGGAAGATCCAACGGTCGCCGGCGGTCTCCATGATCGTGAAATCGATCCGCCACGGTTCGCCGCGACGCCGCCGCGCCCACACGTTGTTTATCCCGGTCTCACGCGGCAGCTCTTGACCGTGCGCCCAAGGCGCTAGGCGGGAGGGCGTGGGCTGGTGGGTCTTGTGGACGTCCCAATCGCGCAGGTAGTCGCGTAACGCGAGCAAATCGCAGCGGCGAATCCCCACGTCCGTATCGCCATGGTCGCGTGTCTTTCGCCCGACGAACAGGTCGATCGCCTGGCCGCCGCTGATCCACCATGGGCGATCGAAGCCGCCGAGCAGCATTCGCACCTCGTCAAGGCGCATGGGCTCCCAGAGTTCGACGTCGATTGAATCGGTCGTCATGGCCCGTGTTGCTCCCAGCCATAGCGCTCCAGCTCAGGTAGAGCACATCCGGGGGCAGTTATCGGAGGATAGAGGTTGGTCATGGGATGTGGGGTCTTGGGGCTGGGGGTCAGCAAAGCCCCGCCTCCAGCAGGGCACGTCGAAACGTCCGCCCATTTGCGTCACCTGACATGTGCGATAGAACCTCGTTGGGTGGTAGCACGCGGCGATGTCGCGTTTCAAACCGCGGCTCCCACGGCTGTAGCTCGACATCCGCCCGCCACAACGACCGCACCAGCGCCAGGCCTGCCTCGCTGCCCTTGACACAGCGTCCCTGTGAGAAGCCCAGTAGCCGCACCGCTCCAACGCTCACGCAAGCCTCTTCGGCTAACTCCCGCCGCAGCGTCTGCTCCCAAGTCTCCTCGCCCTCGGGACGACCCGCTGGGAACTCCCAATGTGCCCCGTCTTGGCTCACGAGAACGACGCCTCCCTCTGAGGTCACACAGATACCCAGTGAGCCGTGATTCTTGCCGCTGGGAGGCGACTCCGGCCGGTGCCAGGTGACGAGCCATTCCTGACCGCTGGACTGAACGCGCACCTCCTCGCTGTCTCTGATCGGGTCACGTTCGTCGGTCTCTGTGGGTACCTTGGACACGCAGCCTCCTTTTTCCCGCAGATGCCCGGAACACACTGCGGCACAATGCGTGATAGCGTAGTCAATCTGGCGAAGGGAGGCGTGCGGGCGGTTAGAGGTTTTCGGGGGGTGAGGCTATGTTAGCTTCGGCTCTGTCGCCCGTTCATTCTGCGGTCTCACTGAGTCGGAGTTCGAATTCCAGTTCGTCCTCGATGGGCGTTCCCTCATGCCCGAACTCGGGAATCTGCGGCTTGAGTCGCCTGGCCTCTTGGGCAGCCCCGCGGTGGGTCGCGACATGGGTCATGCCGAGGCGCTTGTAGAAGGCTATAGCGGGAGTGTTGTCGTTGGTCGTGACGAGCCAAAGGCGCGTGCACCGCTGCGTCACCGCCAGGTCGCGCGCAGCAGCAAAAAGCGATGCTCCGACTCCCGCGCCAGGGGTCAAGGATTGGAGCGTGACGATCTCGAGCTCGCCGTTTTCGATGCAGTAGGTCAGAAGTCCGGCCGGCTGGCCGGCACATTCCGCGATGAGGCCGGGCAAGGCGTCGGGGTGATAAACGCGCATGCGCGAAACCATCGTCGTGCATCCCCACTCGTGCTCCAGAGTCTTGCGCACCCATTCTCTGTCACTGGGGGTTACATCACAGATTTGAACAGTCTGACGGTTCATGATAAGAAAGCTGACTGCTCAGAAAATCCTCCTTAGGCGGCATGGCCGATGGGGGCGAGTGTAACCGCGTGGCCCAGGGCTTCCAAGCATTTGACCAGGTAATGGGTCAGGCAGGGCGGATGCCCAGTGGACCCCACCCCCTCATAACCCGAGCCCACGGGTCTCTCCTTCGAGGAGAGACTTTGGACGAAAACGGGCAGATCAGACGGCCCGGAAGAATGCTCTGGTTATCC
>JADZET010000257.1 GCA_020850375.1 Phycisphaeraceae bacterium
CCCAGCAGATCGACAAGCCGCAGGACCCCGAGCTGTTCAACATTGTCGAGGAGCTGTCGATCGCCGCCGGGCTGCCCATGCCGCACGTGCACCTGATCGACAGCCCGGCCATGAACGCCTTCGCCACGGGTCGTGATGTCCAGCACGCCGCGGTGGCGGTCACCCGTAGCCTGAGGGAGAGACTTACCCGCGAGGAACTCCAGGCCGTCATCGCCCACGAGATGTCCCACGTCCGCCACCTGGACATCCGCCTGACCATGCTCGTGGCCACGCTGGCGGGCCTGATCGTCCTGGCCAGCGACGTGACGTGGCGGACGCTGCGGATGATGTCTTACCGCTCCGGCGGCTCGCGTCGCGGCAACCGCAGCGGGGGTGGGGGAGGCGCCATCGTTTTGGTGGTGCTGATCGTGGCCATATTATTGGCCATCGTTGCCCCGCTGATGGCTCGACTCATTCAGTTTGCCGTCAGCCGGCAGCGCGAGTACCTGGCCGACGCCGGCGCCGTTGAGCTGACCCGCAACCCCCAGGGATTGATCAACGCCCTGCGCAAACTATCCGCCGACGGCACACCGCTCGAACAGGCCACGCAGGCCACCGCCCACCTGTTCATTGTCAATCCCCACCTCCAGGCCCGCGGTGCGGCCGAGTGGAACTCGCCCTTCTCGACCCACCCGCCGATCGCCAAGCGCATCGCCCGCCTCGAGGCGCTGATCCGCTGAGCCTCGTTCAGCCGATGCGGGCCATTCGAGTCGAATGGCCGGTCGTGTCCGATAAGCATTCGGGCACGAAATGCGAGCAAACTCCAAAGACAAACATATCTTCTGCCGATCCGGATGATCGCCGGTCTTGATGAATCGGCGCCGTGCTCCGCGGCGATCCACCGGCTGCCGGGTCATGACGGAGCGTGAGCACGGTCGTTCGGCCGCGCTCGCCCGCCGTGATGATTCGGAAGGTCTGATTACAATCTGGAGATCATCGACCATGTCAATCGGCCGTCGTGCATGCGTGCTGCCTTGGTGGACGCTCACTATCATCGCCCTGATCCTGTTCGGCCTGGCCGCTCCCGCTCGCGGGTCCGAGGCCAACGGGCCGGGCATCAGCCCTGACGAGGCCCTGTCGCGCCTGCAGGAGGGCAACGAGCGCTTCGTGGCCGGCGCCGTGCAGCGCCCCCACGTCGACGCCGAGCGCCGCCAGCTCGCCAGCACCGAGAACCAGGGCAACCACGCCTACGCCACGGTGCTCTCCTGCTCCGACTCCCGCGTGCCCGTGGAGATGCTGTTTGACGCCGGCATCATGGACCTCTTCGTCGTCCGCGTGGCCGGCAACGTGGCCGACACCGACGAGATCGGGTCGATCGAGTACGGCCTGGCCCACGTCAAGACGCCGCTGCTGGTCGTGCTCGGTCACAGCCAGTGCGGCGCGGTGACGGCCGTCACGCAGGCGCTCGAGGGCCACGGTCAGCAACTTGAGCGCAACATCCCCGACCTGGTCAAGAACATCGAGCCCGCCGCCCGCCGCGCCATCGAGGCGTCCGAGCAGGCCAACGACACCGCCCACGTCATCGATCGCGCCGTCGAAGAGAACGTCTACCAGTCCATCCACGACCTCTTCAAGGCCAGCCCCGCCGCGCGCGAGCTGGTCGAGGCCGGCAAGGTCAAGGTGATTGGCGCGGTCTATGAGCTCGAGACCGGCAAGGTCCGCTGGCTCGATCCGGCCCGCAGCGCACAGCTCCTGGCCAAGGTCGAGGCCGACCCCGGTCGACTCACCGCCGCGATGGCCGACATCAAAGCCCCGGCCGCGCCTCCGCAACAATCCACGCCCATGCCGACCGAGACCAAGGCCGCCGTTCCGCCGATCAGCCATGAGCCGACACGTCAGGCCTCGGGCGACAGCGCCGCGATCATGAAAAAGTTCGTCTCCGAACTGGGCGCCTCCGGCAAGTTCATTGAGCCCGCCCTGGTGATCGAGAAACGTGCGGCGTACGGCTCGAAGTCCTCCACGATCCCGACGCTGGACCTGCAGGAGCGCGTCACGTTCTCCAGTTCGTTGATCTATGGCTTCTGGACGCTGACCGCGCTGTCGGTGATGCTGACGCTCGTCCTGGCCTATAGCCAGGGAAAGTACCGTCAGGACGACGGCTCGACGGGCCGTGCGCTGACGCTCGGAGCCAAGCTGGTGCTGGGCTTCGGCACGCTCGCCACACTTATCCTGCTGGTGACCACCCTGACCCTGTCCTCCCAGCAGGCCAGCCGGATCGCCGCCGAGGAACTGACCAACACCATCGAGGACACCGCCGTCCTCGAGGCCATCCAGCGCGACGTGCTGAGCGTCCGCATGGACATCCGCGGCTTCCTGATGAACAACGACGAGCAGAACCTCAAGAACTACACCCAGAACATCATCGCCGCCCGTTCCAAGCTCGAGAAAGCCAAGAAGGACATCCTCCACGCCGAGCGGGGCAAACTGCTCGTCGAGCTCGGGCAGATCTTCGATGATTACGAGCAGTGGCTGGGCAAGGCCGTCGACGCCATCGACATGCAGAACTCGGTCGTCAGCTCACAGTTGACCCCGACCGGGGCCCGCGCCCGCAAGCTGCTTGACGCCGTTGTCCAGACCTCCGCGGCCGCGGGTGAGGGCGAGATCGCCCTGGCCGTCGCCCAGGCCTCGGAGCACCTGACGGCGGCCCGGATGGAGGTGCTCCGCTTCCTGCGCAGCAGCAACGACCAGGACGCCATGAAGGTCGTCAGCGAACTCGAGGCCGGCCGCAAGATCGTCCAGGACGTGTTCGAGCGGATGCAGGAGCCTAACCGCAGGCAGTGGCTGACCGAGATCGACCAGGCCTTCGCCTTCTACGCGCAGCGCGTCGAGCCGATGATCCAGGCCCTGCATGACCGCAACGAGGCCGTCAAGGAGCATCTGGACAAGCTCGGACCGGCCGTGGCCTCCACGGGCGTCAAGCTCCTTGATTCGATGTTCGCCAGCCAGAAGCAGGTCCAGCAGGACAGCGAGCGGGCGGCGGCGTCGGCCAAGGTCCAGACGATCGCCATCAGCGCCGTGGCATTGGCCGTGGCCATCATTCTGAGTGTTCTGCTGGTCCGGATGATCACCCGCTCGACCGCCAAGGTCCTGACCGTCCTGCAGGCCGTGGCCGGCGGCGACCTGACCAACGAGCCGCTGAACATGACCGCCAAGGATGAGATGGGCCAGCTCGCCCGCGCCACCGATCAGATGAGTCGGGCCCTGACCGACGTGATCACCCAGGTGACGCAGGCCGCCGGCGAGGTCGCCAGCGCCTCGACCGAGATCGCCGCCAGCAGCGAGGAGATCGCCACCGGCATGAACGAGCAGAGCCAGCAGGTGACGCAGATCGCCTCGGCCATCGAGGAGATGAGCGCCACGGTCGTCGAGGTGGCCAAGAAGAGCGCCGACGCGGCCAACAACGCCAACG
>JADZET010000258.1 GCA_020850375.1 Phycisphaeraceae bacterium
CCGCCGGCGCCCTGCTGGTCAACTGCACCGACCGCGGAACCTCCCTCTACGAGCAGCCGAACGTTGACGTCAACCTCGCCCAGACCGCCCTGGGCGACGTCCCCCTCGCCGGCTTCTTCGCCGCCGGCGAGATCGGCCCCATCGGCAACCGCTCCTTCCTCCACAGCCACACCGCCACCCTCGCCGTCTTCCGACCCCTGCCGCCTACCTCCCCCGAATAACCCTCCTCTCCCCTGCTCACCCCACCCCCCCCACGCCGCCCCTGAGTCCGCGAAGGGGCGGATAGCCGCCCCCTTTCCCCCCTCCACTTCCTTACTCCTACTTTCTTCCTTTTCTTCCAAGCCGGGGCGCAAGCCCCGGGTACTTCACGCCCGCGCCATCCCCCGCCTCAAATCCCAACCCTCCTGTCATTTTTTGCTTGCTCCACCACCGCCCAGGCGTTAAATTACTTAAAAATCTCTTTTCCTCTCTTCCCACGCTCCCCCGCCTCGTCTTGCCTCTCCCGCTCCTCGCGGAGAACCCCCATGCTCCCCCGCTCAAAAACCCTCGCCCTCGCCGCCGGCCTTCTCCTCGCCGCGCCGGCCCATGCCAATCTGACCCTCTACCCCGGCCCAGAGACACCCTCTGGCCAGGGCTACAGGGGCACCTCAGACTCGCTCCTGAGCCGTTTCGCCACCGATGCACAAGCCATCAGCCCCGCCTTCAAATACAGCGCCTCAAACGTCAAGCTCGGCGTCCGCGCCCTGCGCTGGGACATCTCCGGCAGCGTCGATGAATTGGGCAACCTGGGCACCAACTCCAGCGGTTACACCGAAACTTTTGCCAACGCCACCAACCACGCCGGCGCCGTCGTCGGCCACGCGAAAAAGTACAGCCCTGCCGGCGCCGATCTTGGCACCCGTGCCGTCCGCTGGGACCCGGACAGCTCCACCGCCATCGAACTCGACAACCTCGGCGCCAACGCCTCGGGCTACACCAAGGCCTGCGCCACAGCCATCAACGACATCGGCACCGTCGCCGGTTACGCCGATTACTACGATCCGCAAGGCCACTCCCTCGGCACGCGCGCCGTGCGCTGGGACGCCGGCGGCACCGCCGCCACCATGCTCGGCGACCTGGGCGCCAGCGGCATCCTGAATCGAGCCACGATCGCCAACGCCATCAATAACAACGGCGCCGTCGTCGGCCGGGCCCAGAAATACAACACCCAGGGCTCGGACCTCGGATCGAGAGCCGTCCGCTGGGACCCCAACTTAACCGTCGCCGTCGAACTCCAGAACCTGAGCCTGACCACTCTCGGATTCGCCGACGCCGAAGCCAAACTCGTCAACGATGACGGCGTCGTCGCCGGCCTGGCCCACCAGTTCAATTCGTCGGGCTTCAGCCTCGGACCTCGGCCTGTCCGCTGGGACCCCTCCGGCGCCATCACCCCGCTGGGCATCCTCGGCACCAAATCCGATGGCAGCACCGCCGATCCCCAAGTCAACGACATCAACAGCGACGGCGTCATCATCGGCTGCGTCCCCAAATATGACGCCGCCGGCCACTCCCTCGGCACGCGCGCCGTCCGATGGAATCCCTCCTCCACCGCCCCCGTGGAGCTCGCGACGCTGCGTAACCGTGACGGCAGCGAGGGCGGGTCCACCTACGCCTACGCCATCAACCACGACGGACTCACGGCCGGTGCCGCCCACTCCGACATCGCCTCGTACTCCACCTTCTCAACCTTCTTAACCCACGCCGTCCTCTGGACCCCTACCGGCAGAGCCATCGACCTCAACGCGATGTGTCCAACCGATGCGGGTTGGCTGCAACTGATCGAAGCCAGGAGCATCAGCGACACCGGCTGGATCACCGGCTACGGCCTGACCAGTGGCAGCCCCTACCAGTCCTTCCTCGTCCACGTCACCTACTTCTCCCCCGGCGACTTCAACCTCGACGGCCAAGTCGACTCTCAGGACATCGACCCCTTCGTCACCGCCCTGGCCGACCGCTCCGCCTACCTCGCCTACCTCAGCGACCGCATGTCCACCCTCGCCATCGACCCCGGCGAGCTCGACCTCATCCTCCAATTCCTCGACCCCAGCGGCGACAGCCTCATCAACGTCCAGGACATCAACCCCTTCATCGCCGCCCTCAGCGCCGCCGGCCCCCTCGACCCCCAATCCCTCGCCCTCATCCCCGAGCCCGCCGCCCTTTCTCTCCTGCTCCTCGCCGCCCCCCTGCTCACCCGCCGCCGATAACCCTGAACATCTCCGCCTAAGCCCAGGCATCTTCCGGGGGGCTATGCCTGGGTCTCTTCGGCGCGACACCGCTCGCGTCCCCGCTCCGCCATCCCCCTCATCCCCCACGCCGTCACCGCCCCGAGCATCCCCCCCGCCACCACGACGCTGATGTAGTGCGCGTTGCACATCACCCGCCCCCCCGCGATCACCCCCGCCACCAGCAGCCACCCCCACCATCGCCGCGGAAAAAGAATCGTCATCGCCGCCGCCCACGCGAACACCACCGCCGCGTGCCCCGACGGCAGCGACGACTGCTCATAGTTCCCCGGCCGCAGCACCCAGAAGTTCATCCCATACAGCCCATCATTGATCCACAACAGCGGCCGATACCGCCCCGCCGCCCACTTGATCGGGTGCACGATCAGCCCCGCCGCCGCCACCGCCGCGAACACGTACCCGCTCCGCCACGCCGGCCTCATCTCCCCCCGCCGCCACCACCAAACCGCCAGCCCCCCGCTCGGAATCAGCCACCACTCCGCCTTGCCCAGCTCGCTCACCCACGATCCCCACCACCTCACCCACCCAGGCCCCCGCGCCACCGCCTCCGCCACCGAAATATCCCACCACGTGTACGACGCCACCCCCGCCATCAACACCATCAGAATGGCGCAACTACCTATGAACACAGAAGTATGAATAAAAGAATGTTTGTTTTTTAATCCAGGCATTTTACTTTTGGCCTCATCCACCCCTATCATCTTTAAACGTAAAAATTTTCTTTAACCTTCATTCCTCGTCATCAGTCGGTTAAAATAGCGTATTGGGGGTAGCGAGCCCAGAAAACTCTGATCGTCCAGTTAGGCATTTGCCTCTTTATCCGCCACGGGCTCACGACCAACAATGAAAGAATGAAAAGTCAGTTCGCGGCATGCGCGCGTCTTGTCCCGAACTTCGAATCTGCAACCGTTTCGATCGTCCATGGGAGGCCTGATCATGTCCGCCACACAATCCGCCGCCTCCGACTCTGCGGTGCTGCGCTTCCACGACCTTGATCTCGACACCATCAAGCGTGTCGCCTCGCGCCAGGGCCAGCCGATCCGTCTGACCAAGAAGGAGTTCAACCTCCTGGCCTTCTTCATGAACAACGCCGGCAAGGTCCTCACCCGCACCGTCATCGGCCAGAACGTCTGGGACGCCAACTTCGATCCCTTCTCCAACGTGATCGACGTCTACGTCTCGATGCTCCGCCGCAAGGTCGACAAACCGTTCGACCGACCCCTGATCCACACCG
>JADZET010000259.1 GCA_020850375.1 Phycisphaeraceae bacterium
GGTAGTACGCCCCGATCAGGTCCTTGTCGAAACTCACCGACCCGTGGTTGCCCATCAGCACCGTGCTCGTGTCCGCCTTGATCAGCGGGATGATGCTGTCGGGCAGGTCCTGCTTGCTCGGCGTGGCGTAGTGCGCCGTCGGCACCTTGCCCAGGAACACCTCGGCCTCCGGGTGGATCGCCTCGGGCAGAGGGATCTGCGCGATCGCGAAGGCCGTGGCATGCGGCGGATGGCTGTGGATCACCGCGCGGATGTCCGGCCGATGCTTATAGATCGCCAGGTGCACCAGCACCTCGCTCGTCCGCTTGCGCCCCTTGGCGTTGGCCTCGACCTGCTTGCCCGTCATGTCCACCACGCAGATGTCGTCGGGCGTCAGGAACCCTTTGCTGATCCCCGTCGGCGTGCAGAGCACCCGGTCCGGCCCGATCCGCACGGAGTGATTGCCCTCGTTGCCGGCGCAAAAGCCCTTCTGCCAGATGCGCTGACCGACGTCGCACATCTCCTTCTTGAGCTGCCAGATCGGGGTGTCGCTGTAGCCGTTCATGGTTCACCTGGCTTGGGGTATGGGCATGAGCCCTTAGGATTTCTTGGTGTTCTTGATGTCTTGGTGGTTGTGCCTGTCCGTCACTTCGACAACGTCCAGAATCGCCGCACAGTACGCGTCCACCGGCACGCGCTCCTTCCCGAACGGCGCCGTCGCCTCCGCCCCCTCGCTCACCGCGATGAGCTGACCGACACCCGCGCCGAGCCGGTCGAACACCACCAGCGACTCGGGCATGGGCTTGTCGCGCCCGGTCGCCTCCGGCAGCCGTCGCAGCGCCCCCTCGTCGAGGGCGTCGGCGATCAGGTACGTGCCGGCCTTGAACTCCGGCAACCGCCCACCCAGCGTCACACTGCCGATCACCCGTGCTATCCGCATGCTTCACCGCTTCCTATCGCCGCCCGTGCAGCTCATTGAGCGCCCGTTCCACCGCCGCGATCGGCCGGGGGTTCGAGCGCATCATCACGTCCACCATCTCCAACATCGCCTCGGGCTTGACCCGCGTGTGCTCGATCACCAGCACGTTGGGCGACAAATCCTCGATCGCGTCACGCAAACCTTGCGGGTGCGACGCCTGCACCGCCCGCAAGAGCGGGCTGCGATTGGCCAGACACACCGCTCGCGAAGGCCGACTGACGAACAGGATCGCCCCGCTGACCTTCCGGCCCTTGATCAATTCCACCACGCGGCCGACGACCTCCACCGCCGACGCCGCCCCCGGCGAACGGTTCACCGCGATGTAACGCAGATGTTCCTTCCGCGCCGTCGTCACCTGCCCCACCACCGGGCATTGATCATCCACCCACCACGCCCACGTCCCCCCGAAAGTATTCGTCGCAACCACTCCCGCCGCGGCGTCCCCCTGTTTCGCGGGCGATCGAAGATCGCCGCCCCCCTGCTCTCCCGCCCGCCGAACCTTACTCGGCTTCTGCCTCGCCAGATCATTCGCCAGCGGCGTCAACCGCGCCCCGGCCGCCAACACCGCCACACCGTCGACCGACTTGTTCATCGCCTCCTGCAACTGCCTGGCCGTCACGATGCCCGTCAGCACATTGGTCGTAGTGACCGGCGCAGTCGCGGGTGTCACTTTCCCCGCCAACTCCGGGAACTTCGAGTAATCCCCCGTGCAGACACCCACCGGCGGATGCACTTCAACCGTCCCACCCCCGCCCCCGCCCCCGGAGGACGCTTCAACCCCACGCTGGCGCAGCGCCGCGAGCACCTCGTCGGCGATCTTCCGCACAAGCTCGGGGGAGATATCAGCCATACGCTCATCCGTAGGGCACGCATCCTGCGTGCCAAATCCAACCCACCGCCAACCAACGGCACGCAGGATGCGTGCCCTACACGTCCACGATCCCCATCGTCCACCAGCGGGCTGGACTCGTCGCATCGTTCAGCAACTCCCGCAGCCCCAACCCGTCGCTCGTCAGCAGCACCTTGTCGCCCGTCCCCGCGCCGAGCCGGTCCACCGCTAAGACCGGATCGCCCGAGGGCACGCCCTTGGAGTCCAGTAGTCCGCAAACCAACAGCTTCACGCCCACCAGCGAGGCATGTCGCACCGTCGTCGTCGCTCGGCCCTGGACAATCGCTAGCTGCATGACGGTTAAGTCATCCTCAGGCTGCCGCTGATGCCCATCCGGCGGAAGCGCGTGAAGGTCAGCGGCGTGGTGATCCCCTCGCCCGTCGGCGTGGCGATCGAGTAGCTCGGATACCCCTCGCCCCCGATGCCCAGGCCGGCCGTGCTGGGCCCGTTGGCGACAAAGATCGTCGTGTTCATCACCCGGCCCATCCGCGTGATGCGTTCGAGATTGTTCGAGTGGATGATGGCCGTGTGCCCGAACCCGTGCTCGTTCTCGATCGCCAGCTCCAGCCCGTGATCGAAATCGCGCACCGGCACGAAGGGCACGAAGGGCATCATCTGCTCCTCCGGCACGAACGGGTTCTTCTCATCCGTCCGCCCGAAGAGCAGGTCCGTCCCCTCAGGGATGCTCAGCCCCACCGCCTCACCGAGAACCTTGGGATCTTTGCCGATCAGCTCCTTCTGCACCGCGTAGTGATCGTTGTGCCATTTAAACGCCTTGTCCGTCAGCTTCGCGATGGCGGAATCCGCCAGCTCGATCGCCCCCGCCCGCCGCATGGCCTCCATCATCTTCTCGAACACGCTCTCGACGACGAACACTTCCTTCTCGCCGATGCACAGCAGGTTGTTGTCGAACCCGCCGCCGAGGATGATCGCCTTGGCCGCCACGTCCAGGTCCGCCGTCTCATCAATCATCACCGGCGGATTGCCCGGCCCCGCCACGATCGCCCGCTTGCTCTGCTTGAGCGCCGCCCGCGCCACCGCCGGCCCGCCCGTCGCCACCAGCAGCGGAATCCGCGGGTGCTGGAAGATCTCCTCCGCCGACCGCAGCGTCGGCGGGTCGATCACGCAGATCAACGGATCCAGCTCGAATTCCTTCGCAATCGCCCGGTTGTAGGTCTCCACCGCCAGGGCCAGGCACTTGGCCCCCGATGGATGAGCGTTGACCACCATCGTGTTGCCCGCCGCGATCATGTTGATCGCGTTGGCCGACAGCGTCGGCACCGAGTGCGTCACCGGCGTGATCACGCCGATGACCCCCCAAGGCGCCGCCTCATCGAGCCCGATGCCCTGGTCCCCGCTGTGCGCCACCGTCCGCAGGAACTCGACCCCCGGCACCTTCTGCAGCAGCTCCAGCTTGGCGATCTTGTGATCCAGCCGGCCGACCTTGGTCTCCTCCAGCTCGATCCGCCCCCACTCCTTGGCATTTTCCAGGGCGATCCGCTTGATCAGCTTGCAGATCTTGTCACGCGTCTCGAGCCCCGCCTCGGCCAACCTCCGTTGGGCCTTCCACGCCGCCTCCACCGCCGCGTCGACCGTGGTGAAGATGCCCGGCCGATTCGTCGCGCCGGACGACTCAGCCTTCGCCGTCACCAGCGTCGTCCCGCCGCCCAGGCGTGACAACACCTGCTCCACCACGTCGGCGATCAACTGCTTCTGATCCATATCGCTCGCTCCAGGCTTCATTCCACTCGTCAAAACATTCACCACGGAGGGCACGGAGATCACGGAGTTCGATGCAAGAGTCATGCTCCTGATTTCTTCTCTGTGTCTTCTCCGTGTCCTCCGTGCTCTCCGTGGTAAAAACTGCCTTGCGGATCTCAAACGACCTTCTGCCCCATCACGCTGGCCGAGTCGACGATGCCGACGACCACCGCGTCGACGGGGATCTTGTTGCACCCCTCGGCCATCCGGGCGCTCGAGCCCTGGACCACCAGCACCAGCTGCCCCTCGCCCGCCCCCATCGCGTCCATGGCGACAATGGCCCGGCCGGTCACCTCAAACCGATTCCCGCTCGACGCCGCCGGCCCACCGGGGTCCCCGTTGGACGCCTGCGCGTACTCGACCTTGAGCGGCTCGACGATCAAGAGCTTCCGCCCCGTCATCGAGTCGTCCTTGACCGTCGCCGTCACGTGACCCTTGACGCGTCCGAGGAACATGGCATCGTCCTCCACCCCGGAAGGTGTAACCCGGCTCCGAAGCACGCCTCCGGCCGCCGACTTCCGGGCATGATCCACTGCGGCCACTTAGACCTTGTTCACGTCCTCGTGCGGACGGGCGATCACGTGCACGCTGACGACCTGGCCCACGCGGCGAGCCGCCTCGGCGCCGGCGTCGACCGCCGCCTTGACCGCCGCCACGTCACCCTCGACCGTCACCGCCACCAGACCGCTTCCCACCTTGTCCTGACGCACGAACTTGACGTTCGCCGCCTTCAGGGCCGTGTCCAGCGCCTCGACCGCCGCGATCAGTCCCTTGGTCTCGATCATCCCGATTGCCTGCTGTGCCATGACTCGTCACTCCATCTGGCCGCCTGTCGCGGCCGGTAAGGGGATTGCTGTTATTGCCTTCATCCGCGGCCCGACAGCACTTCCGCCGTCTGCCGCGCCACAATTAATTCCTCATTCGTCGGCACCACCCACACGCGAACCCTGCTGCCGTCCGTGTCGATCCGCGCCTCGTCCTTGCCGCTGGCCGCCTGGTTCTTCGCCTCGTCGAGCCGGATGCCCGCGTAATCCATCCGGGCGCAGATCGCCGCACGGATCGCCTTGCCGAATTGCCCGATCCCGCCGGTGAAGACCACCGCGTCCGCCCCGCCGAGCGCCGCCAGGTACGCCCCGACGTAGTGCCTGCACGTCTCGACAAAAGCCTCGACAGCCAGCCTCGCCCGTTCGTTGCCCGCGTCGGCCGCCTTCTCCACCTCACGCATGTCCGGGCTCACCCCCGAGATCCCCAGCAGACCGCCCTCCTTGCCCAGACGCTTGAAAATCGTCGACAAGTCATGGCCGGCCGCGGTGAGCTTGAGCAAGGCGAACGTGTCGAAGTCGCCCACGCGGTTGTTGTGGAACACGCCCGACTGGGCCGTCATGCCGAAGCTGTTGGCCACGCTCTTGCCGTGGTCGATCGCCGTGATCGAGCACGACCCGCCGAGATGGCAGCTGATCACGTGCCCCGCCGACGGATCGATCTGCGCCATGCGCGTGGCGATGTACCGATGGCTCGCCCCGTGAAAGCCGTACCTTCGCACGCCCATCTGCGTCCATTCCCACGGGATCGCGTAGACCTGCCGCGCCATCGGGATCGTCTGATGAAACGCCGTCTCAAAGGCCGCCACCTGCGGAACCCCCGGCAGCTCCTTCTCGAACGCCCGCATGGCCGCGATGTAGGGCGGGTTGTGCGCCGGCGCCACGTCGGCGAACTGCTCCATCGTGGCGATGACCTTCGCGTCGACGCGCACCGCCCCGCTGATCGGCCCGCCGTGCACCGCCTTGAAGCCCACCGCCTCAACGTCCCCGACCGACCGGATGACGCCGAGCTCGACGAGCTTGTGCAGGTGCAGGTCGATGGCCGCCGCGTGATCCATCAGGTCGGCCGTGCCCAGGGCCTCCTGTTTCCCCTCCGCCGTCACGCTCCACGCGCTCTTGCCCTGGCCGATCCGGTCGGCCGCGCCGACCGCAAGCACGCGCTCCGCCGGCATGGCGTAGAGCTTGTACTTGAAGCTCGTCGAACCGAGATTGGCCACGAGGATGAGCATGGGATGAGGAAGGGATCGGGGATTGGGGATTGGGGGTTAGGGGTCAGGGCGGAAGCGAGCGGTTGTGTTGGGCCTCCACGCCGGGCCCTTTAAGCCCGGATAGCGCAACCCACACGCCACATCGCGCCGCGCGCCTAAAACCCTTCGATCAACTGCTCGTGCGGCCGCGCGATCACGTGCGCCGCCACGAGATCGCCGACGCGTCCCGCCGCCTCGGCGCCGGCGTCGACCGCCGCCTTCACCGAGCCGACGTCGCCCTTGACGATGACGCTGACGTACGCGCCGCCGATGGCGATGGTCTTGACGAGCTGGACGTTGGCGGCCTTGAGCATCGCGTCGGTCGCCTCGACCACGCCGACCTGGCCACGGGTTTCGATCATGCCGAGAGCTTCCATGAGCCTGGCTCCTGAAAAAGGCCCCGCACACGGCGGAGCATGGGGATCAAAGGAAAAAACCGGGAACCCCCCGCCTCACGAGCCCCGCATGGAGATGCGGGGCCGATCTGGCGACGGAACTCCCACGACCCCTTCCGGGGGGACTACAGTGCCCCGCCCTTGGCCGCGCCCTTCTTGGGCTTGGGGTACAGCGCCGTCAGCTCGTCGTGCGGGCGGGGGATGACGTGCACCCCGATCACCTCGCCGATCTTGCCCGCCGCGGCCGCGCCGGCGTCCACCGCCGCCTTGACCGCCGCCACGTCGCCGGTCACAAAACTCGTGACCATGCCCGAGCCGACCTTGTCCCACCCGATCATGGTGACGTTGGCCGACTTGAGCATCGCGTCGGTCGCCTCGATCAGCGACACGATGCCCTTGGTTTCAACCAGTCCGAGTGCCTGTTGAGCCATGACATTGTTCTCCATAC
>JADZET010000260.1 GCA_020850375.1 Phycisphaeraceae bacterium
CTTCGCTGTCCAGGTCGCCTTCCTCGTTGACGGTCTTAAGGCTCTGCTTCTTGCCGAACGGCGGGTTCGTCAGCACCATCGAGTAGAGCTTCGTCGGCGGCGAATCCAGGCTGCTCTTGCCGCTGATCACCGGCGTGGACAGTTCATCCTTGCCCCCCGTCACGCCATGCAGGTAGAGGTTCATGGCGCACAGCCGGGCCGTCTCCGGCACCAGTTCCTGGGCTGTGACCAGTTCCTCTTTCAGGCGACGTTTCTCGTCGCGATCCATCTCCTTGCCGTGCCGTTCGAGGACAGCCTCGTAGGCCATCGTCAGGAACCCGCCGGTGCCCGCCGCCGGGTCCATGATCGTGTCATCAGGACTCGGCTGCATCACGTCAACAATCGCCTTGATGATCGGCCGAGGGGTGAAATACTGGCCCGCGCCACCCGTGCTCTCGGCGGCACTGCGGCTAAGCAGTTCCTCATAGATCACGCCCTTGACGTCCAGGTCCAGGCTCAGCCACGTCTCGCGGTCGATCAAGTCCACGATCAGCCGACGCAGCTTGGCTGGGTCCTTGATCTTGCATTCCGCCTCTTTAAAGATCGTCCCCAGCAGGCCTGGCAGCGTGCTCAGATGGTCCAGCACGTCGCGATAGTGCTGGTAAAGCTCAGCGCCGTCCTTGGCCAACAGACTCGGCCAGTCGTAGGTCTTGCCGTCCTTACCCTTGGGGATGCGGTTCTTCTGGCTGTATGGCGGCTTGGTCAGTTCGTCGGCCATCTTCAAGAACAGCAGGAACGTGAGCTGCTCGACATAGGCCATGTAGGAAAGGCCGTCGTCCTTGAGCACGCCTGCGTAGGACCACACGCGGGTGCCGATCTGGCTCGCGGTGAGTGAGGTCATTCGGATACTCCTTCCGCGATTGTCGATCGTCGCTCGCCGCGCGGCACGAATGAATGCTTCTTCATCCAGTTGATGCACTGCTTGATGCGCTGTGGCTCAAATCGCTGTTTGGATTCGTGCCAGCCGTGAACCTCAGACACCACCGCGTCGGGGTTCGCTGATCTGCCGTCAGCCAGAAGATCGTTCCACGCGGCATAGACAGTGGCAAACAGCTCTGCCTGCTCCGTCTTCATCTTCTTGAACACTGAAAGAAGTGAGTCCAGTTCGGCTCGCTTATCGGACAGGTTCTGCTCCACCCACCTGCAGCGCTCGTCGATGGCTGCACCCGGCTCATACTGCACTCCCACATGCGGGCGAGGCTTTGTTTGGAACCAGTGGCGCTTATCGGCGAGGGATTCAATCTTGTGAATGGCCTCGTCGTAGGGGCCGGCTGCCTTGCGCTTGAACTGAAGCGACAGATCGATGCCGATATGCGTTTGCGCCAGATAGAGAACCTTCTCCAACTGCGTGCGCCCGAAGAATTTGCTATTGGCGAGGGCACGTACAGCACATGCTGCTACGGCCGCACGCTTGAAGTAGATACCACGCGGTTCCTTGCGTTCTGAGCGCTTCGCCCGACCGCGTGTCTTCTTAGTCGAGCCGTAGTCGAGTTGGGCAGGCTCCGCCTGTTCGGCAGACTGGGTTCGAATGCGCTCCAACAGCACGCTGGCTGGTTCATCGGAGGCATTCTGCGAGACGAGCTTACCTTCGAAGGCAGCCTTCAGGATCGCCTGCCGCAGGCGATCCGCCCGTTTCAGACCACGTTCAACCTCGGCTTTGAGAGCGTCGATCTGCGAAAGTTTCTCGCTCGCAGCATCAACGATTGCTGCCTGCTCACTCTCTGGTGGGAGTGGGATAACGTAGTTGCCCAACTTTGTGCCGTTGACATTTGCTTGGCCAGCGGTGTGGGTCAGCACACGACGTAGCCACTGGTGGCCGGTCGGGGAGATCACGCACCACGTCAGCCACCAAGGGGAGCATCCGCAGATCGCCCGAACTCGAATCAGATACGAAGCGAGGGACATCGGCCGGTCTGTCGGCGGATCAAACACCGCCGTCTTTCCAACAAGCTCGGCGCTGTTTGTCCGGTTGAAAAGCAGGTCGCCGCGATCCAGAAACAAGTCCGGGAACTCGCTGTGATCCGCCGGAAGGTACTTCAGATCGGTGAAGTCGATGGTCCCTCGGCTGGTGATGTTCCCCATCCGAAGTACAGGGACGCCGGTCACATCGTCATTGGTCTTCGCAGACGTCCCGTACTGAATGATGCTGGTGACCTGTTCGGCCCTTGCCCAGCACCATCCGTCAGGGAGTTCCGGTAGCGGTATTCCATCTTCGCGAGCTGTGGGATGAACCGGCTCCTTGTAGCAGCTCTTCCAGTCTTTCGGTGGCTTTTTGCCATCCTTTTCGTACTTCGCCAGCGTGCGCTCTTCCCACTGGCGGCGGCGTTCGGCGAGGATGCGTTCGAGCAGCTTGGGGCCAGGCTCGTCGGCGGGGCCGTGATCTTTTCGCCAAGCCTCAGTGAGCCGACCCGTGACAGCCGCGTGCAATACCGCCGCCCGGTAACGCGACAGGTTCCGCTTCACCCGCTCCAACGCCGCCACGCCCGCCGATAGGTCGGTGAACAATTCATCGATCCGGTCGGCAATGCGTTCCTGTTCAGCGAGGGGGGGAAGCGGAATCTCGGTGTTGTCAAAGTCTGCCTTGACGATGTGAACCATTCCGGTCCCGCGCGTCCGTCGATACATGTCTTCTATTGCGTGAGTGACCGCGTAGAAGTGGAAAGCCTGATTAATGAAGGTCTCGACCTTGAAAATGTGCTGGTTCACCAATGCTTCAGGGCCGTGATAGATATACGCTCCGAGCGTCGCCGCCCACGAGATCAAGAAATCGCCATGTCGCGCAACGTGTCGCTCCTCGACATCGCCATCGAAGTAATTGGGATTCGCCGATGTCCCGGTAAGGTCCTGGATTCGGATGATCGGCCGCCCCGTTGTTCCCCACTCAGATTTCTTGAACCCTCGACCATTCAGATAGCGGCCCAATTCTCCCAGGCGTGAACTGGCCCATCCTGGGGGGAGGGAAACTGATTCTGGGCGATGATGGCTTCCGTTATATTTCATGCCGTCAGCGCCCTGTTCATGTCAGTAATGATCACTTCAAGTTGGTCGCCGAAGAGTTCGTAGGCCTTTCCGAGGTTGCCGCGTTGGGCGAACCAGCCGTCGTGGAAGTCCTCCAACTCGATGGCCAGGCTAGTGGCGATGTGCTCGGCGATCTTGTTGATCCAGGCCTCCTGATCAAAGGTGAAGACCACCCCGGCTGCCGATTGCTGCTGACGCCACGCGGCGTACCGCGCCCTAACCACTTCCGCGAACGGCGTGAGCGGTTCACTGGGCTGCAACGTATGCCGGATGAGCGAGACCAGGTCGGTGATGATCTGCCCGCCCCGCCCGTTTACCTTGGCGGCTTCGAGCGCCTCATAGCAATGCCAGAGTTCCTCAGGCGTAGCGGAAACCGGTGGCCGGGCAATCCGCTCGGCGATGGTCTTCAGGTCTCGGAACTTAAGGCGGTCGAGCGTGGCTTGGCCATAGAAGACCTGGAGGGCGGTCAGCTCGTCCTTGTTGTCCTCGATGAATTTGCGGAAGTTCTCGACCTTGGTCTTAGCCTTGTCCAGGGCTGCCTGTGAATAGCCGGCGGTAAGAAGCTCATCCTGGCTGACGCGGTCGATGGTCTGCTCGTTATCCTGCTTGATTTGAAGGAGCAGGTCACGCAGCTTTGGGTCGTAGAAGGGCTTGACGGCTTCTCTGATGAGCGTCTGCTCGGCGGCTTCAAGCTGTATTTCGGTCAGGTCGGCATCCGGGGGCAGGCCGGGGTTGAGTTGGCGGGCCCTGGCTTCGACGTTGGCTTCGTCGATGGAGGCGACGAGCTGGCCGACAAGCTGATCCAGGGACTTGCCGCCGGCGTGGGTGAGGACCTCCTGGTGTTGCTTGTCCGACATGTCGGCCGACATGCGGTTGAGCTTGCCCGCGAGGGAGGACACGGCGTCGGGATCAGTCCCACCCGCCTTGATGTAGTCAAGAACCTGCTTGAGCGTCTTGCTTGGCTCGCGGTCCATCGGCCCCCGCTCGTTCTTGCATTGCTCGCACACGCCCACTGCGTCGACGATGACGAAGCGGGTCTTGCTGCGGGCATCGGGCGTGACGCCCTTGAGAGCGTCGGCGGGCATGATGCGTACGCCACGGCCTTTCATCTGCTCGAAGTAGTTGCTGCTCTTGATCGAGCGCATAAAGAACACGATCTCAACCGGCTTCACGTCAGTGCCGGTGGCGATCATGTCGACGGTGACGGCGATGCGGGGGTTGAACGAGTTGCGGAAGGCGATCAGCACGTCTTCGCCGGTCATGCCCTTGGTCTTGAGGTAGTAGGCTTCCTCCCGCTCGCCTCCGGGGACCGTCGGGTCAGGCACTTTGCGGGTGAACTTGTTGACGCCCGTGCGATAGGTGATCTTCTGACAGAAGTCATTGCCCTTGCCAAACTCCTCGCGGACGATGCGGACGATGTCGTCGGCGTGCGAGTCGTCCTTGGCGAAGATGATGGTCTTGGGAACCTCGGTGCGGCCGGGGAAGATCTCCGTGAAGAGCTTGTCGCGGAAGGTCTGAATGACCGTGCGGATCTGGTCTATGGCAACGACGGATCGGTCGAGGTCGTCGGAGCTGTATTCGAGGTCCTGATCCAGCTCCTCTTCTCGCTCCTTGCGAGTCTGCCGGCTACGCTTGCCGACGTAGTAGCCCGCATCGACCTTGGACCCTCGATCCGTGATCCGTGTCCGAATCTGGTAGACGTCATAGGGCACGTTTACGCGGTCAGCGACCGCTTGTTCGTGCGTGTACTCCATGACGAGGTTCTTGTCGAAGAAGCCGATGGTCTGCTTGCTGGGCGTGGCGGTGAGGCCGATGAGGAAGGCATCGAAGTATTTGAGGACGTCGCCCCAGACGCTGTAAATGGAACGGTGGCACTCATCGATGATGATCACATCGAAGAATTCAGGAGGCAGCGCTGGGTTGTAGGTGATCGGGACGGGTGGCTTCTTGAACGCTCCTGGGCCTTCGAAGGAGGAGCGTTCCTCGTCTTCCTCGGGGAGTTCCGCCTGATTGGTCAGGACCGAATAGAGCCGCTGAATGGTGGTGATCACGACGCGGTTGATCGGGTCGAACCGGTTCCGCTGCGGAAACGTGGTGTTGTAGATTCGGTCGAACGTGTGGCGTTCTTCGGGTGGCTGGAACTGCTGGAACTCCTTGAGTGTCTGGTTGCCGAGGTTTGTGCGGTCGACCAGGAAGCAGACGCGGCGGGCGCGACCGTGCTTGATCAGCCGATAAGCGATGTTGGCGGCAGTGAAGGTTTTGCCGGAGCCGGTCGCCATTTGGATCAGCGCCTTGGGCTTGCCACGGCAAAGCGATTGCTCCAGATTGCCGATGGCGATGTACTGCTTGGGCCACAGCCCAGCCTCAGACAGAGCGGGCATCTCACGAAGCCAGCCGCGGAGAGTCTTGTCGGCCTGGATGAACTCGTGCAGGGCCTGCGGGCGATGAAACGAGAAGATGTCGCGGCTTCGGGCGTCTGGCTCCATCCAGTTCGTGAACTGCGTGACCTCGCCCGTGGATTCGTATTGGAAGGGCAACGGACGACGCCAGGCGGGCAAGGTTGCCGGCAGGCCATCGCTGTAGCTCGCGGATTGACCTTCGACCCCCTTGAGCGTGTGGCCGACGGGCTTGGCCTCGACGACGCCGATGGCCTTGCCGTCAACGTACAGCAGATAGTCCGCCGGCCCATGCGCCCCAGGAAACTCGGTGACTGCGAGACCCAGGCCTGCGCCAAGGTTCATGTCGCGGTATGACTGCACGGCCCAGCCAGAAGCGGACAACTTCGCGTCGATCAACTCACGCGCTTTTTCTTCAGGAGTCGGCATTGCCCCTCCAACGTCTGGCAAATCGGGGCATGGGTCGCGTCACAGCCTTTTTTCTGTCCATTGCTCTGGAGGCATCTAGACAAATCAGCAGATCATCAAACGTCTGATCAGCATTATTGAATTCATCCATCTGCTCACCCTGAACCGACATGACCAATGACTGTTTGGCTTGATGTGGCGGCAAAGATGCAGCCCACATTTCACAGTTATTAGAGCGTGCTGTCAATTGATGGCGGCATGGCGGAAGGCTTCGCAAGCCATTAGAAGAACTGAGCTTGTGGAAGACCATGACAGGGGGGTGTCAGCAATCCACCAAATTACAGTTTACTGGCCGCTCATGTTCTGCCTGCAGCCCGAACGGCGGGCATCAACTCTCCCGGCTGGACACGGAGCGCTTTGGCCAACCGTTCGACGGTCTCGAGGCGGGCGTCGCGTTGGCCGCGTTCGATGAGGCTGATGTGGGTGCGGTGGAGCTTGGCCCGGGCGGCCAGGGCTTCCTGGGAGAGGCCCAGACGCTCACGGATCTGGCGGACACGGTCACCGAAGGCTTGGCGGTATTTGGTGCTCATACAACTTGACAAGTCTGACCACCCGGGCACAATCCGACGACAGACAAAGCGCAACAATGGCGGCTGACCATGTCGCCACGCCAGCAGTGCAAAGTGGAGAGCTGGCAAACACCTGCGCGTGTCTTGGAGGTCGTGATGGACCTGAGACAGCCTGAAGATCCGATACCTGACGCGCTCGACCCACAGGACTCCCTGGCCGTCTTCTGGGTGCTCCAGTTGGCCGAGGAGGGGCAGGCGACGGCCACGGTGGAGTACACCCCGTCGCCGGCGGAGGTGCGGCGCTACCTCGAGCAGGCGGATCGGCCGGCGATACGTGGCGTGTTGGTGGATGCCGTCCTACGTCTGCGTCGATTGCCCGCCCCTGACACATCTTCCTGAGCTTCACGGGCGTGATCGGGCTCTGACCTCACTACTCCATGGCCCATTGCCGTCGTCGCATCGCCTCGACCACGGACAGCGGGGCGATGTGGTCGAGGTAGCGGGCGGTGGTGGCGATGCTGGCGTGGCCGAGCTGCTTGGCGATCAGGCCGATGTCCAGGCCCTCGAAGCGCAGCTCGGCGGCGTGGGTGTGACGCAGGGCATGAGCGTGCACGCGACGGGGGATGCCGGCTTGGCGGGCCAGACGTGGCAGGAGGCGGCGGATGTAGGCGTCGCTGATGGGGTGGCCGCGTTGTGTGCAGAAGAGGGGGGACTGCACGTCCAGGCCGTGCTGGGCTCGAAGGTCCTGCCAGCGGCGCAGCTCGGCCCAGGCTCCGGGGTCCATGCCCACCACGCGTGATCTTCCACCCTTGCCGTAATCGACACGCAGCAGGCCACGACGTTCGTCCACGCAACGGGGCAGGAGTGTCAGGGCCTCGTGGATGCGCAGACCCGTGCGGTAGAGGACGGCGATCAGGGCGCGGTGCCGTACGCCCGTGAAGGTGGCGGGGTTGCAGGCCTGCATGAGAAGCAGGACCTCTTCAGGCTCGAGCACCTGCGGCGGCAGACGACGGCGGGCACGTCGTTGTTTGACGCTTCCCGACGCGGACCTTCCGAGGGCAACGCTTCCGGAGGCGGTAATCGGTGGGTCGGTGGATGCGGGATGTCCGCCCGGAGAGCTACGTTTTGGTGTCATAACGTAACTCTGTTACCTCCGGCCCCGCCGGCGAATCAAGGTTCCGGGCTTATTAGCTTGGATTCCGGCAGGACTTCCATGATGATCAGCATGCGATCCGGCTGGCCGCAGGCGGGGCAGAGGGGGGCTTCCAGCTTCGAGGGGTTGTTGAGGTGCTGAAGCTTGGGGTCGAGGTAGTGCATCACCATGTCGACCGGGCCGGGGTCGTTAAGCCTGCGTCCGCAGCAGGGGCAGACCTTGCCGCCCATGCGGCGCTCCAGGGTGTTCAGGCGGGCGGTCAGTTGGGGCATGAGTCAGTCTCCATTCTTATCGTGAGCCTCGGTTGGCCAAGTCGACCGTCTGCTCGAGGCTGGCCAGACGTGTGGCGAAGTCGTCGAGCTCGATGCCCTCGCGGCCGAAGCGCAGGATCGTCGTGGCGGCGGTCACGCGGGCGTGGTGCGGGGCGGTGGTGTCGGCCATGATCGTGGCCAGGGTGTTGACGGCCAGGGGTGCGATCCGCTGGGTCATGGCGATGGCCTGGCTAAAGGCGTCGCGTCGGGCCCGGCGGTAGGCCGCGCCGAAGACCGGCTCGCTGAGCCAGCGGTAGAGCGACCGCTCACTCGTCCCCGCCGCGGCGGCGGCCCGGGCCACCGTGGGTTGGTTGAGCAGCTCGAGGATGGCTTGCTCCTGCCTGGGTGACAGGCCGTCGAGCAGGGCCACGGCGGAGTCGTCGATGGATGGGTTCTCGTCGAGCATGGCTTAACTCCCCGGATGATCCACGGCATCGCCCGGCGGAGACGATGCCTCATAATCGGCTGCGATTGCTGCGTTTAAAGCCTTGATGTCCTGGCGAGCCCTTGGCTGAATGGGGTCTGCACCGTCACCCCTTTTCCAAGGAGCACAGCTATGACCAGCAAGAAGCCTCGGACGACAAGCCCCGCTCAGCCACGCGGCCGAACAACGAAGACCAAGGCGGTTGTCCCCGGCCCCGACACCACAGCGCCCACGCCCGCCGACGTTGGCCCACGTCCCGCCCCGGACGCGCCATCCGCCACGGAGGCGTCCACGGCCAAGATCCCCGACACGGGCGAACGTCGGGGCAAGAGCACGCCACGCCCCAGCGGCCTGACCGCCGCCATGCAGGTCCTGGCCGACGCCGGCGAACCGCTGAGCGCTCGCCAGATCGTCGACCGCATGTTTGCCCAAGGGCTGTGGGCCACCGGCGGCAAGACCCCCCACGCCACGATCTACGCCGCCATCCACCGCGAGATCGCTGAGAAGGGCGAAGCCGCACGATTCACCAAGGTCGAACGGGGGAAGTTCAAGCTCAACCCCACACAGGAGCCGCCGTACTGAGGGCAGGTCCCTTCCACGATCCCGGCAACCCCAGCCGTCGGAGCTGGGGTTTTCTGCGGTGTCATCAGTCCAGCCTGCCAAGGCGTTGATACATCCAGCCCATCGGGACCAACCGGCAAAAAACGCGGATTGTGAACCAACAATGCTTGCCCAAGTGATCGTGGAGTAATACAACCAACCTGAACCCGTAGGAGCACTCGTGATGCCCGACCTGCTCATCCGCAATCTCGACGACCAAACGCTTAAGCGACTCAGACGCCGCGCCCGGGACGCGGGCCGCTCACTCCAAAGCGAGACCCGCCTGATTCTCGAAAAGGCCGCCGGTCGGTCGCTGGACGAATCGCTCCAGGTCGCTGCCAGCTGGCGGAAAAGACTGGGCAAACGATCGACCGACAGCGCGGCCATACTGCGTGAGGACCGGCAACGATGAGGTGTCTGGCCCATGTCCTGGGCAGCTATGCGATAGGGGCGTTTGTGCGTGGATTGGCTGATTGATGTGCTCGCGGGAGCACGGCAGGGAGCGCCGTGTGCCGCGAGATCGCCCCCAAGCGCAGCCAAGCCCGTTTCACCAAGGTCGAACGCGGCAAACGCCAATTCACCATCAGTCTGCTGCCACCGTCCTAAATCGTCTTGCCACCAGCGGGTATGACCGCCCCGACGGCGCTGACCGGGGTGGTCGCTGGGACAGATCCGCACGACGCCCGTTAAAGCAATTGCCTTTTGTCGCCGATGTATTACAATGTATTGCGCTATGGGTATGATCAACCTTCGCATCCCGGACAAGCTCCGCCGCGAGCTTGAAAAGCTCAGCCGACAGCAGGACCGCCCGGTTAGTGAAGTGGTCCGCGAGTCGTTGCGGCGATATGTGGCCGTCGAGAAGTTCCACGCCCTGCGAGCCACGACGCTCCCCTTCGCTGAGGCCCAGGGGCTCCTGACCGACGAAGACATCTTCAAGGTCGTCTCGTGAGAGTGGTGCTGGACACCAACGTCTTGCTCGCCGCCCTGGGCACGCGCGGCCTGTGCGAGGCTCTGATGGATGTCTGCATCGAGTCGCACGAGCTGGTCCTTAGCCAACACATCCTTGACGAGTTGCACGAACATCTTTCGGGCAAGTTCAAGATGCCCAAGCGACGCGCCGCGGAGGTCGTGAGTTTCCTGCGTGAGCATGCGGAGTTGGTCGAGCCGGCGTCGGTGGCCAAGGGCACGGTCAAGGATCGGGACGACCTGCCCGTGCTGGGCACGGCCGTGGCGGCGAAGGCCGATGTCCTGGTAACAGGGGACCATGAATTGCAGGCCCTGGGGGTATTTCACGGGATTCCGATCCTCTCGCCGCGTGCGTTCTACGACCAGTTGCGGTGACGAAGCCGACAAATTCATCACGTTGTGTTCGGTACACTGCGACCGTCGCTAGGCACCTCATTCACTAGGTAAGAAAACTTGACTAGCGGCCATCACTAGTAAAGCGGCCTTGACTAAGGACCCGCAGCTCAAGCGGTTGCCGCAAGGTTTATCCGCTGGGCCTTCTTCCCCGTGAACTGCTCCCACCGCTGGACGATCACGTCGCAGTAGAGCGCGTCGAGCTCCATGAGGTAGGCCCGCCGGCCCGTCTGCTCGGCGGCGATGAGCGTGGAACCACTGCCGCCAAAGAGGTCCAGGACGTTCTCCCCCGGAAGGGACGAGTACTCCATCGCCCGCTTGGCCAGCTCGACGGGCTTCTCGGTCAGGTGGATCATGCTTTGGGGGTTGACCTTCTTGACGGTCCAGACGTCCGTGGCGTTGTTGGGCCCGTGGAACTGGTGGCCCGCCCCCTCGCGCCAGCCATAGAAGCACCACTCGTGGTTGCCCATGAAGTCCTTGCGCGTCAGGACCGGGTGCTCCTTGACCCAGATCACCGCCTGGCTGAAGTAGAGCTCGTGCTTCTTGAGCACCGGCGGGTAGTTGGCGCAGTTGGCATAGCCACCCCAGATGTAGAAGCCCCGCCCGGGAAGAAGAACGCGGGCGAGGTTGCCGAACCAGGCGTCCAGGAGCTGGTCGAACTGCTCATCGGTGACGAAGTCGTTGGCCAGGGGGCGGTCCTTGGGCCGGAGCTGCCGATGCGTGGCCTTGGCCTTGCCGGGGTGGCGTTCGACGTCGAGCTTCTGGTGATGGGTGGATTCGAACGACGACAGGCCGGCCGCGATGGCGTTGTTGGAGCGCGGCTCGACACGGACGTTGTACGGCGGATCGGTGTTGACCAGATGAACCCCCGGAATTCCATCCAGCAGCCGATCCACGTCCCCCGGAAGGCTGCTGTCGCCGCAGAGCAGGCGGTGATTCCCTAGAACCCACAGATCGCCCGGCTGCGTCGTGGCCTCATCCGGCGGGGCGGGCACGTCGTCCGGGTCGGTCAGACCCTGCTCCAGGGCGTCGGCGGTGCAGAGCAGGCGATTGAGCTCGTCCGCCGGGAAGCCCAGCAGGTTCAGATCGATGCCCAGCTCACGCAGTCCCGTTAGCTCCAGAGGCAACAGTGCCGTATCCCAGGTGGCGAGGTTGGCCGTCTGGTTGTCGGCGATCCGGTACGCCCTGGCCTTCTCGGGCGACAGATCCGCAGCCACGTGGACGGGCACCTCGGCCATGCCCAGCTTCCGAGCGGCCTTCCACCTTGTGTGGCCGACGACGATGACGCCCTGGTCGTCCACGACGATCGGCTGGCGGAAGCCGAACTCCCGTAGGGACGCGGCCACGGCGTCCACCGCCTGGTCGTTCACGCGCGGGTTCTGCTCGTAGGGGCGGATCTGGTCAATGGGGCGAAGCTCGATGTGCATGAGTAACTCCCTAAATGAGGGGTAAAAGGGGTAGGAGCTGGTTGAACGGGGTGTTTTTTGGGGGCCAAGGCGTGCCAAGGGACGCCGACGGCACGGATCGGGAGGTGGGGGGAGGAGCCGCGGAAGTGGGTCGGCAGGCGAAGCCTTGTTTACGAGACCCCTCACCGGGACTCGCCAGAGGGTTGTGTAGACGTAGACAGCCGGGCTGTGGAGGAAGGAGGTCATGGCTGGCCCCTCCCGGCGGCTTGCACCATGGCGACGATTCCCGCGCGGATCGCGGGGGGTAGCGTCGGCCAGTTTTCGACGATCAGGAGCAGATCTTTGGGGGGATCCGGGTCAACGTGAAAACCGCTGGCACCTGCGCTGATAGCAGGTGCGGAAGTCGAGTTTTTCCCGGGTTTTTTGGGGGTCTTGGAGGGGGTGGCCGGATTTTGAATCCGTCGCGTCTGCCAGTTCCGCCACACCGGCTGGTGGAGGGGCGATTCTATCCGGGGCAAGGGCGGCGGCCAAACGCCGCGGCGGAGAGAGGTTTGTGACGGAATGGGAACAAGA
>JADZET010000261.1 GCA_020850375.1 Phycisphaeraceae bacterium
CGCGGGGGCGTCGATCGTCGAGCGGTTCGAGGCGGGGATGAGCTTTGAGCCCGTGGACGTGGCGGTGGTGCTGGACACGGCGGCGTGGAACCAGGTTGAGCCGATGCGGCCGGTGCTGGAGAAGATGAGCGATCGGCTGATGGTGGTGGATCATCACCTCAGCGGTGACATGCCGGCCAAGTGGCGGTGGGTCGACGCCGAGGCGGGAGCGTGTGCGGAGCTGGTGGCCCAGATCGTCGCGGCGCTGGCGGGCGAGGACGTCGGGATCGAGGCGGCGGAGGGGCTGTACATGGGGATCGCGTCGGACACGGGGTGGTTCCGGTTCTCGAACACCCGGCCGGGGACGCTGGAGCTGGCGGCGGGGCTGCTGCGGCGCGGGGTGGACCACGCGCGGATCTACCGGCTGCTCGAGCAGACGGAGCGGCCGGAGAAGTTGGCGTTGATCGCGAGGGCGCTGGCGAGCCTGCGCCTGGTCGCGGGGGGACGCGCGGCGATGATGACGCTACGCGCGGCGGACTTCGCTGATACCGGCGCGAGACTCGAAGAGACCGAACGTCTGATCGACCTGCCGCAGATGGTCCAGAGCGTGGAGGTGGTGGCGCTGATCACCGAGCCCCCGGAAGGGAATCCTTCGGCGAACGGCCACGGAGAGAAGAACGGGGCCATCCGGTTGAGCTTCCGGAGCAAGCCCGGGCCGGGGGCGGTGAACGTGTCGGAGCTGGCGGCCACGTTCGGCGGGGGGGGGCATGCCCGGGCGGCCGGGGCGAAGGTGCGCGAGAGCCTCGATGGGGTGATCGAGCAGGTCCGCGCGGCGCTCGAGCGGGTGTGCTGAGCGCTGCATTTCCGGTAAGAATCCATCCAAGCGAAAGTTAGGCGGTTTGTGTCCGAGTCGGGCGGGGCCGGGGGCAAAGACGGCGGCCCTAACAATCTATAAGTTTAGTGTTAGTAGGCCCATGCGAATTTAACGGACAAACGAATCGTGTTCTCCACCGCCCCCGGAGGGGCCACCTCTGACTTTTCATGCGCCGTGGTGGGGGTCAGCCCAAAAAATTTGGTGCTTCTAAGGGGCAATCGGCGCGAAGGTTGCGCAATAACTGCCTTTTTCGGCCCAATATTTTGTGAAGGGATCGGTTGAAGCCACAAGATATAGTGTGTTAGCATTGGCTCTTGGCCCTTGAAGCCGGTGACGTGGAGTCAGGCTGGCCAATGGCTCATTTTGGCGCTCATTCATCAGGTTTCTCTGGACGCTGGATGTTCAGGTGGATAAGTTAGGGTAAAGTTTGGTAGATGGCGATCGTCAGCGACCCTGAGGCAAGAAGGGTGCTGTGGCTGTGGATTCGACGGCGTCAGAGAAATAGGGTTCGGCGCGGCGGATGCAGGAGTCAAGGCATGGGCGTGTTGTGCGACACACAGATCAGGGAGCTCGTGGGCATCGAGCCCTTCGAGGACAACGTCAAACGCCCGGGGCGCGTCTCCTACGGCGTGTCGAGCTATGGCTACGACGTGCGCGTCGGAACGGTGTTCAAGATCTTCACCAACGTGCCCCTGCACGGCGGGCAGGCGGTGGTCGACCCCAAGAAGTTCGGCGAGGACATGTTCGTCACCGTCGACGTGACGGAGACGGGCCGGGACCACGTGATCATTCCGCCCAACAGCTTTGCGCTGGCCGAGACGGTCGAGGTCTTCGACATCCCGCGCGACGTGCTGGCGATCTGCGTGGGCAAGAGCACCTACGCTCGCTGCGGGATCATCGTCAACGTCACGCCGCTCGAGCCGGAGTGGCGGGGCAAGGTCACGATCGAGATCAGCAACACCACGCCGCTGCCGGCCAAGATCTACGCCAACGAGGGGATCGCCCAGATGGTGTTCATCAAGGCTGACCGGGTGTGCGCGGTGAGCTACGCGGACAAGGGCGGGAAGTACCAGGACCAGCGGGGGCTGACGCTGCCGAAGGTGGACTAGTTGAGGGTGACACACATCATCCCGCGGGCACGGACGCTTGCGGGCGCATTCATACGAGGTTTCTCAGAGTAAGGGGCACAGGGCATGCGGATTACGCGACGATTCACCAAGGCTGGGCAGGACGTGTATCAGTCCGTCGAGTGGACGACGCGGTCGAGCAAGATCTCGAACCCGGACGGCTCGACGGTCTTCGAGATGAAGGACGCCCAGGTGCCCAAGTCGTGGTCGCAGTTGGCCACGGACATCATGGTGAGCAAGTACTTCCGCAAGGCCGGCGTGCCGCAGGTCGACGGGCAAGGCAAGCCCGTCGTCGACGAGCACGGCAAGACGGTCACCGGGCCCGAGCGGTCGGTCAAGCAGGTGGTGCATCGTCTGGCGGGGTGCTGGCGGCATTGGGGCGAGAAGCATGGCTACTTCGACTCGCCGGCGGACGCGCAGGCGTTCTACGACGAGCTGGCGTACATGCTCATCACGCAGATGGCAGCGCCTAATAGCCCGCAGTGGTTCAACACCGGGCTGCAATGGGCGTACGGGATCAACGGGCCGGCGCAGGGGCACTGGTTCACCGACCCCAAGACGGGGCAGACCAAGCTGGCGGAGGACGCCTACTCGCATCCGCAGCCGCACGCCTGCTTCATCCAGGGGATCAACGACGACCTGGTCAATCCCGGGGGGATCATGGACCTGTGGGTGCGCGAGGCGCGCTTGTTCAAGTACGGCTCGGGGACGGGGACGAACTTCTCGCGTCTGCGCGGGGAGAACGAGCAGCTCTCGGGCGGGGGGCGCAGCTCGGGGCTGATGAGCTTCCTCAAGATCGGCGACCGGGCGGCGGGGGCGATCAAGTCCGGCGGGACGACGCGCCGGGCGGCGAAGATGGTCTGTCTCGATCTGGATCACCCGGACATCGAGTCGTTCGTGAACTGGAAGGTGCGCGAGGAGATCAAGGTCGCGGCGATGGTCGAGGGGTTGAAGCGGCTGTCGAAGGAGCAGCAGGAGACGGCCAAGAAGCTGGGGCTGGTGCTGGACTACGACTTCAACGGCGAGTCGTACTACACCGTCAGCGGGCAGAACTCGAACAACTCGGTGCGGATCTCCAACGCCTTCTTCGAGGCGTTGGAGAAGGACGGCGACTGGGTGCTGTATCGCCGGATCGACGGCAAGCCGGCCAAGACGCTCAAGGCCCGCGAGCTGTGGGACCAGGTCGCCTACGCCGCGTGGCGGTGCGCGGACCCGGGGGTGCAGTTCGACACGACGATCAACCAGTGGCACACCTGCCCGGAGTCGGGGCGGATCAACGCCTCGAACCCGTGCAGCGAGTACATGTTCCTGGACAACACGGCGTGCAACC
>JADZET010000262.1 GCA_020850375.1 Phycisphaeraceae bacterium
AGACGCTGGACCTGAAGGTGACCTGGCGGATCTTCGTCCCCGCCGGCGAGGACCCCATCGAGGTCTGGGACGTCCGTGTGGCGAATGTAGCCAAACGCCCCCGCCCCCGGAAAGTGAGTCTGTTCACCTACGGCGAGATGCACTGCGACGGCACGGATTCCTACACCGGCTCGCTCTCGCGGATCGCCCGCTTCTATCCGGACCTCAACGCCGTCTTCGTCCGCCAGGGCTCGCAGATGTTCGAGGAGATCGATTTCCCCCTGCACAACGGCTTCATCACCGCCGACCGGCGCGTCGCCGGGGCGGACCCGAACATGCGCGTCTTCGTCGGCCCGCGCCGGACCATCATCAACCCCGTGGCCGTCGAGACCGGCAAGTGCAACGGCCGCCACGCCTCGATGCAGACAGCCACGATCAGTCTGCACATCCCGATGGAGGTCCCTCCCGGCGGGCAACAAGACACGCGCTACCTTGTCGGCGGCTGTTTCGACGAGGCCACCATCCGCCAGCGTCGCACCCAATACTTCGTGGGCAACCTCGACCGCTGCCCCATCTTCGACGCGCTCAAGGCTGACCGCGACGCGATGATCGCCAACATCCAACTCAAAACGCCCGACCCCTCAATCGACAACATGATCAACGTCTGGGCCAAGCACCAGATCCACTTTGGCGCGACCTGGTGCCGCTGGGGCTGGTTCGGCTACCGCGACATCGTCCAGCAGGCTCAGGGCGTGATCACGCAGGATGCCCCGCTCGCCCGCGCCGCCCTGGCCAAGGCCGCGGCCCATCAATACAACGACGGCTTCGCCCTGCGCGGCTACAACCCCATCGACCCCATGCGCTTCGCTGACAGCGCCCAGTGGCTCATCTCCGCCGTCACCGAGTACATCAAAGAGACAGGCGATATCGCCTTCGCCGACGAGGTCATCCCCTACTACGACGGCGGGCAAGACTCCCTCTACGCCCACCTTCTCAAGGCCATGGAGCGTCTGCACACCGACCGCGGCGCGCACGGCCTGTGCCTGATCTTCTTCGGCGACTGGAACGACTCGCTCACCGCCGCCGGCCGCAAGGGCAAGGGCGAGAGCGTCTGGCTCTCGATGGCCTTCTGCCGCGACGCGATCCTCATGGCCGAGTTGGCCGAGCGCCTGAACAAGCCCGACGACGCCCGCCGCATGCGCGCCTGGCACAAGGAGATGGCCGACAACCTCAACGCCCACGCGTGGGACGGCCAGTGGTACCTCTGCGCCCTGGACGACGACGGCAAGCCCATCGGCTCACACACCAACGACGAGGGCCGGATCTACCTCAACATGCAGAGCTGGGCCCAACTCGGCCGCGTGGCCGACGATGCGAAGTTCAACGCCGCCTGGGCCGCCTGCCAAAAACACCTCGACTCGGGCTGGGGCCTGACGCTGCACTGGCCGACCTACACCGCGCCACAGGCCAACATCGGCCGGCTCTCCTACATGCGCCCGGGCATCTGCGAGAACGGCAGCGTCTACACCCACGGCAACGCCTTCATGCTCCTGGCCCTGCTCGAGCGCGGCATGGCCGACGACGCCTGGACCGTCTGGAAAAACGTCCACCCCGGCAACCCCAAACGCCCCGTGTCGAATCCGCCCCTGGTCTTCGCCAACGGCTACTTCGGCCCCGACAACGACATCGAAGTCGGCCGGGCCGAGCACCTCTGGGTCACCGGCTCAGCCTCCTGGATGTTCCTCACCGTCGTCGAGTTCATGCTCGGCCTTCGCCGCACTTACGACGGTCTGGTGATCAAGCCCTGCCTGCCCGCTGAGTGGGAGAAGGCGTCGATCACCCGCATCTTACGGGGCACGACTTACCATGTGACGATCACCAAAACCAAGGGCGTGACCGCTCCGCCAGTCAAATCCATCACCATCGACGGCAAACCGCACCCAACGGACAAACCACTCCCGATCGACGGCCGATCGCACCAAGTCGCCGTCGCGCTCGGATGAACCGCACTTTCGGATCGGTCGCCGGACCGCTACCATGCCGCCCCTGTTGTCCTTTTTTTTGGAGGGCGGCCCATGCGCGTCCGTTGGAACGATCAAGGCAAGTTCGAGTACGAGAACGGCAAGACCTTCATCCCCTACGGCGGGGTCTACGCCAACTTCCTCGAAACCGCCAAGGCCGGCATCATCCCCGACCGCGAGCGTCTGGCTCGCGGCAACGCCGACTGGTACGGGCGAGGCATCCTCGAATTCAACGAGGCCACCGACGATGAGAACCGTCAGTGGCTGCGCTACCTCCGCGAGGAGGGGATGAACTTCACTCGCATGTTCTGCCGGGGCCAGATGATGCCGACGCAGGACCCACTGGACATCGGCGGCGCCGTCAATCGGCCGCTCCTGGCCAAGATCCGCCGGTTCTTCGACCTGGCTCACGAGGAAGGCCTCTACGTCCACTTCGTCGCCTGCCAGGAGCCGCGGCAGAGCATCTACATGGACGAGCCGACGCTCAGACAGCGTGCTCTGCCGCTCTACACGCCCCAGCAGATCCAGGCCTTGCCGAGTCACCGCCGCCGCTGGCTCGACCCCGCCACGCCCCGCGCGACGGATCAGAACTACTTCACCGATCCCGACATCCTCCAGTGCCACCGCGACTACCTCGCCGAGCTGGGCAAGCTGCTGGGCGACCATCCCGCCCTGATGAGCGTGGAGGTCTACAACGAGAGCCAGTGGGGCTCGTTCCACTGGGACGTGCACGACCAGGAGATCGCCTGGTCCAAGCAGATCGTCGACGCGTTCCACCAGTATTTCCCAGGCAGGCCCGCCACCATGTCCATCGCCGGCTTCGGCATCGCCGCGCATGACATGCTGCTCTGGCGCGAGCGGGTCCCGATGGAGTTCCTCAGCCCCCATGCCTACCAACTGCTCGCCGGCACGTCGGCCCGGGCCGACTTCGCGATGATGACCGACGCCATCCTGAACTTCACGCAGACCGAGTGCCCGACGTTCATGGGCGAGTGGGACCCCGGCAGCTACCCGACCGAGGAGCCGGCCCGTCTGCTGACCCGCGACGCGGCCTGGTTCAGCGTGCTCTCGAACTGCCCCGGCTTCGGCATGTGGATGGCCCGCGGCTACGGCGAGTTCGAGATCCCCCGCAAGGTCATGGAGACCATCGACTTCGCCCACTTCAAGCCCAAGGCCCCGGAGCTGACCGTCGACGTCAGCAAGGAATACGACTTCTTCCACAGCCTGGAGAAGAACCCCAGCGAGACCTGCCACCTGCCCGAGGACGTCTGGTGCCCGCATCGCGAGAGCGACAAGAAGCACCGCTACTGCGTGAAGATGCAGAGCCGTGAGCTGCAGGACATCTATAACTTCGCCCGCTTCGCCCTGATCCGCGGCATCAGTTACCGCTTCACCCGGAAACCCGAGAGGTTCACCTCGACCTGGAAACTCCAGCACATCGGCACACACCACCTAGAAAAGATCCGCCGTCCACTCGTGCCGACCGAGCGCTGCGCCCAGCTCAAGTATCTCTCGGCTGCGGACGACAGCGTGCACGTGGCCTACGTCCGCAACGGCCGCCCCTTCGCGTTCGACCACCAGGCCGGCCGGTGCAAGCCGCTGCCGCACCGGGTGACGATCGACACCAACCTCGACGGCGGGCCGAACTACGAGTTGGAGATCTGGAACCTCGACACGCGCACAAGCGAGAAGAGGACCGTCCCGGCCAAGGGCCGGATCGACCTGGGCGTGACGGCGGACGATTTCGCGCTGGTGTTCCGCAGGGCGTGAGGCCTGACTGAAAATTCTTCCATCAACCGCCCTGGGCAAGGCGAATGGATTAGGCATAATGGCATCCGGCGCCCCCGCATGCTTTCCTTCCGAACCTACTTCTGCCCTGTCACGGGTCGCGGGCTTGAATCCCGCGACTGCGTCGTCCGCCGCTGGCGGGCCTTCAGCCCTTACGCGGACGTCCCGGTGCTGCTGAGCGGGTGGACGTTCCTGGCCGCGGGCTCAATCGCCTTTCTGGTCATCGGCATCAACCTGTGCGACTCTGCCCTGGCATTCGGCGCGAGCGTGGGCATCACGCTGAGCGTGTTAGCGATGATGCGATTCGTCCAGCAGATTCGGGCGTACCGCCGACACCAGAAGAAGGGGCAGATCACGGCAAATCCAAAGTCCACCGACACCCCTGGCGATCCAGCCCCCACGCCACAGGACCCCGCCTGACAGTCACAACGCAGAACCGTTCAACGGTTTGTCCCGCCCCGGGGGTTGCAGGGGGGTGAGCAGCGCAGGCGGCCGCCGCCGAGCAGCGCAGACCCCCTGCTTCACAACGCCCGATCCCCAGCCCCCATGCTTCGATCATCTTCCCCATCTTCTCGCCTTGACAATTCCCCCCCCACCGACGATAAAAACCGCTTCGCTCCGCAATCCAGGCGATGCCTGAGCCGGCCCATGGAGTCCGCCAGCGTCGTCACCCCCACCCCCCAAGCCCTCCTCCTCCCTCTGATGACCGAAAGAAAGGACGTATCGCCGTGAGCAAGATGCTGGCTGCGGTTCTTCACGACTTCAACAAGCTCGAACTCGAGGACGTTCCCAAACCCACGCCCGTCGGCAACGGCGAGGTGGTGGTCAAGATCGTCTCGACGGGCATCTGCGCCACGGACTACAAGGCCATCCGCGGCATCCGCAAGAATGTGGCGTTCCCCTTCATCCCCGGCCACGAGCCCGCCGGCATCGTCGAGGCCATCGGTCCCGGCGTGATCCACTTCAAGGAAGGCGACGAGGTCATCTGCCAGCCCTCGGGCTTCTGCGGCTTCTGCAAGTACTGCCGCGTGGGCCTGACCCACTACTGCGAGCACGCCTTTACCACCGGCGGCGACGGCCCGCCCGACGTCTGGCCCGGCGCCTTCGCCCAGTACATGAAGACCAAGGAGGTCTGCCTCTTCGCCAAGCCCAAGAACATCAGCTTCGAGGCGGCGGGCCTGACCGAGCCGCTCTCGGGCGCCTGGAAGGGCGTGATCCAGTACAGCCAGA
>JADZET010000263.1 GCA_020850375.1 Phycisphaeraceae bacterium
CCTACGCCATCCGCGTCACGCACGACACCGAGCAGGGCGTGGCCGGCGGGACGCGCAACCAGTACATCATCTACGACCCGAGCACGGGCCTGGTGACCAGCGGGGCCTACGGCATCGACGCCGGGGCGGGGCTGGACCTGTTCGTGGTCGAGTGCCCCGAGCCGGGCACGCTGGTGCTGCTGCTGACCGGCGCGGCGCTGACGCTGCGACGGAGATCGCCGGTGCGCGGCTGAACCCCTGCCGCGGAACCGGGCTAGAACAGGCCGGGCGGATCATGTCGATCCGCCCGGCTTTTTGTTTGTTGATCAGATGGAGAACAACCGTCCCTCATCGCCGGCGAAGCAGCGCCAGTCCGCCGAGAATCAGCAGGCACATCGCCGTCGGCTCGGGGGCCCAGAAGATTGCATCAGGGTATCGGCCGGTGATGCCCGAGCCGCGGGGATCGACCTGGTCGCCGGCTGTGCCGAAGCCCGTTGTGGCCGGGTTATGCCAGACGCCGAAGATGGGCTCCTCGGTCTCCGGGTCGATGCCGATCACGCGTGGCCCCTCATCGTAGCTGATGCCGCCGCCGTCGTTGGTCGTGATCCAGATCCTGGCGTTGGCCAGCATGGTCTTGGCCATCGTCACCTGAGCCACGAGGTAGGAGTTGCCCACACGGTAGGTCGAGTCCAGCGAGCCGAAAGAGCCGTTGATGCCGTTCTCCGAGAGGGCAAACAGACGCATTGCGTCGATGAGCTTGACGGGCGAGCCGGTGGTTCCGTCGTGCTTGCCGGGGCTCCACCGGGAATTGCCGTAGACGACCGGGTTAGGCACGGTGACCGGGCTGATGACCTGGACCGCGCCGGGCCAGTCGCAGACCAGATCGACCGCCAGGCCATTGACTTTCTCGTCCTCGGCCAGCTGGAACCAAAGGTAGAGATTGACGCTGTCCTCCCAGAGTGGTCCCCCGATCCACAGATAAATCTCCGGCACGCCGGGGCTGGGGTTGGTGGCGCTGGTCGAGAGGTAGAGGACGCCGGCTGAGGTATTCCCGGCAAGCAATGCAGTGGCTAGAAGCACGACCGCATAGGTGCCGCGCAGTGACATGATTCGTTCCCTCCCTGCCTGTTGGTGTGACAAGAGGCCGGCGGACGCTGGCCCAGAATGCTCTCCCGTATTCAAAGTACCAGAGCCCATCTTATTGTCAAGATATTTTTTAGCAGTTGAAGATCTGGAGGCAATGTCACGATCTCTGCGAACGCAGGAACATGGGCCGCAGCATCCGGACCAGAGAAATACCTTATTACGGTGAAGTTACCCGTTGCCCGCCTCGATGGCCTTGACCTTCTCGAGCCGGCGGAGGAACCGCTCGTCGGTCTTGAACTTGGCCCCGACGAAGGCCTCGACCAGCACGCGGGCGAGTTCGATGCCGATGATCCGCGCCCCCAGGCACAGCACATTCATGTCGTCGTGCTCGACGCCCTGGCGAGCGGAGTAGGCGTCGTGGCAGACCGAGGCGCGAACGCCCTTGATCTTGTTGGCCGCGATGCACGCCCCCACGCCCGAGCCGCACAGCAGCACGCCGCGCTCGGCCTGGCCGTGCTGGATGGCCTGGCCGATGTAGCGGGCGTAGTCGGGGAAGTCGTCCTGCGGCTCGAACTGATGCGCGCCCAGGTCCACCACCTCATGCCCGAGCGTCCGCAGGAGGTCCGTCAGCGGGGCTTTGAGGTCGTACCCGCCGTGGTCGGCGGCGATGGCGATCTTCATGGGGCGGCTCCGGGGCGTGCAGTTCGGTCGTGAATACCTTCCTGGGGTGGGCGGATGATAGTGGGGCGGTGGGGCAGGCCGCAAGAGGATTCGTCTACGTCGCGGCGGCCCGCTTGGGATTCATGGCCCACTCGTAGTCCGGGTCGTCAATGGTGACCTGCTTGACGCCGCCGGAGAAGGCGTCCTGGAGGCGCAGGTACTCGCGCTTGAGGGCGGGATCCGAGGGCGTCCATTCGTGCAGGTAGCAGATGCGGTGAATGCGGGCCTGGAGCAGCTCCTTGGAGCAGCCGAAGCAGGGTCTAAGCGTGGAATAGATCGTCGCCCCCTCGGTGGCGATGCCGAAGCGGGCGGCTGAGAGCAGGGCGTTCTGCTCGCCGTGGACGCAGATGCACAGGTCGTAGCCCTTGCCGGACTCGTACTCCTGTGGGTGAGCGCAGCGGTGGCAGCCGCCGTCGAGACAGTTGGGCATGCCCTGCGGCGTGCCGTTGTAGCCCGTGGCGATGATGCGGTCCTCGAGGACGATCACCGCACCCACGCGCCGGCCCAGGCAGTTGGCCCGGCGGCGCACGGCCACGGCGATGTCCATGTAGTAGCTGTCACGGTCGGGGCGGGGAGAAGTGGCGTCCATGCTGCTTAGTGTAGTCCGCCCCCACGCCGGTGAAAATCCGCGGGCACCCGCGGGCTATTCGACGCTGAGGTTGCTCAGGTACGTGGCCATCGCGTCGCGCTGCTGCTGGATCTGGTCGTCGAGCTCGAATATCCGGGCCCCGAGCTGGTCGATCTGATCCTCCTGCTCCGTGAGCTTGTCCGTATAGCGGCGGGCGAGTGACGAGTTGGACTGCACGGCGCGGAGATTTGCACGCACGCGGTCCTGGTCCTGGCGGAGCCGGTCCATCTGCTTCTGGGCGTTGTTGAGCTCTTCCACAAGCCGGGCGAGCTGCTGGGTCATCTCCGCCGCCTTGGTCAGGGCATCGCGCGTGGCCTTGCTGATCTGGCCCTCGCGCGCCAACTCCAGAAGCATCGGCAGGGGCTGGTCGATCAGGGTGATCGTCTGCGAGCGCTTTTCCTGCTCGCGCACAACCAGTTCGGCCGACTTGCCCGCCGCGATATCGAGCTTGAAGCGGTAGAGGTCAGCCGTCTTCTCGTCCGGCTTGTTGGGCTCGAGCAGCTCCCTTGCGGGGGCGAAGGGATGCTCGATCAAGAGCGTCTTGTCGCGGTCGGCCTTGTTGCGGACGGCGTAGGTCTGGCGGATCTCGGTGGCACGCGTGAGGTTCAGCACGCCGCGCACGATCCTGGCCGCGACGACGCGCTGGGTGGTCTTGACCGAGGGATCGACCGTCACGTCCGTGTCCACCGCGAACGACAGCAGGCGCTCCTGGCCCATCGTCGTGTCATCGATGCGGGCGTCGCCGGCGTAGGC
>JADZET010000264.1 GCA_020850375.1 Phycisphaeraceae bacterium
GCCCAGTCGGCGGTCATGAAGTCCTGCGTCTCGACGGCGCGAACGGCGATGACGCTCTCGTACGTCCGGCCGTCGCCCATCACGCCCACGGCCTTGACCGGCAGCAGCACGGCGAAGACCTGCGAGGTCTTGCGGTAGAGGCTGTTGGCCACGATCTCCTCGAGCAGGATCTCGTCGGCGTCGCGGAGCAGGTCGAGCTTTTCGGTTGTGATCGGGCCGAGGACCCTTACCGCCAGGCCGGGGCCGGGGAAGGGGTGCCGCCAGACGAGCTGCTCGGGCAGGCCCAGCACCTGTCCGAGTTTGCGGACCTCGTCCTTGAATAGACTGCGCAGGGGCTCGATGAGCTCGAATCCCAGCTCAGCGGGCAGGCCACCGACGTTGTGGTGGAGCTTGATGTTGGCCGCGGCGCCGGAGTAACCCTGGCCGGACTCGATCACGTCGGGATAGAGCGTGCCCTGGGCGAGGTAGTGGGCGTCGGGGATGTCGCGGCTGGCGTGCTTGAAGACCTCGATGAAGCGGTGGCCGATGCGGCGGCGCTTCTCCTGGGGGTCGTCGATGCCGGCCAAATCGCCGAGGAATTCCTTGGAGGCGTCGATGACGCGCAGGTCGACGTCGAAGTGGCCGCGGAAGGTTGTCTCGACCAGGTCGCGTTCCTTCTTCCGAAGCAGGCCGTTGTCGACGAAGATGCAGGTGACCTGTTTGCCGATGGCCCTGGCGAGCATGGCGGCGACGACGGAAGAGTCCACGCCGCCGGAGAGGCCGCAGACCACGCGGGACGTGCCCACCCGCTGCCGGATCTGGCGGACCTGGGTTTCGAGGAAGTGGGCCATCTGCCAGGAGCCGTCGCAGCCGCAGATGTTCAGGAGAAAATTGCGGAGGATCTCGACGCCGTGGGGCGTGTGGGTGACCTCGGGGTGGAACTGCACGCCGTAGAAAGGCTTGTCCTTGTGCTTGACGGCGGCGACGGGGCAGGTGTTCGTGGCGGCCAGGGGGATGAAGGCGGGCGGGAGCTCCTGGACCTGGTCGCCGTGGCTCATCCAGACGGTGGTTTTCTCGGGCAGGCTGCTGAGCAGGCTTCCGGAGGATTGGCCACTTCCGGGGGTGATGCGGAGGGACGTGCCGCCGTACTCGCGGGCGTGGGCGTTCTTGACCTTGGCGCCCAGGAGTTCGCAGCCGATCTGCATGCCGTAGCAGATGCCCAGCACGGGCACGCCGAGCTCGAAGAGGCGCGGGTCGCAGCGCGGGGCGCCCTGCTCGTAGACGCTGGCGGGGCCACCGGAGAGGATGATGCCCTTGGGCTTCATCGCGGCGAGCTCGGCCACGGGGATATCGTGGCGGACCAGGACGCTCAGCACGCCGCACTCACGGACGCGGCGGGCGATGAGCTGGACGTACTGCGAGCCGAAGTCCAGGACGGGCACGACCTCGTTGCCGGCCACCTGAGCGGCCAGGTCGTCCAGCGGCTGCGGGGCGGTGGTGGTTGGCGGGGCTTGGGTCATGGGTCGATCCTGCCGTTTGGCCGGTGGAAAGGGGCATCATAGCAGGGCTCGGGCGTACAATCCTTGCATGGTTCGATGGGCTTTTTTCACGGCGGTATTGCTGGTCCTGGCGGCGGGCTCTCTCGCCCAACCGGTTGGGCTGGAACCTTCTGAGACCGAGCAACTTGGCTCAGCGGTGGACCGCTCGGCCCGGCTGGATGAGGCGGCGATCTACCCGCTCTTGCGAGGGGCGGCGGCGGCGATGTGCGATGTCGAGGCTCCACCTGAGGCGAACCTCGCGGCCTTGATGGCTGATCCGTCGGGTCATCGCGGCGAGCGCTATCGGATCAGCGGGCGTCTGACGGCCATGCCCCGGCCGGTGGGCGAGATGGCGCAGCCGGGGCCGTGGGACGGCAGGCTCACGCAGTGGGTGCTGACGGCAGCGGGTCAAGAAGCGCCGGTGATTGTGTACGTCGTGGGCGACACGGACTGGGGAAATCTGCGATCGGGCCGGCGGGTGTCGTTCACAGGCTGGTTCTACAAGATCTGGAGCACGCCGGACCTTGAGGGGCGGACGCGGGATTACCTGGCGTTCGTCGCCCCGGCGGCGGCGATGAACGTGCCGGCGGAGCCAAAGTCACGGGGGGGATCGTGGCTGGCGCTGCCGGCGTTGGCAGTGCTGATCGTGGGCGTGCTGGCGCTGCGGCGGTACGCGGCGTCGTGGGCGCGGGGGTCAAAACAGACCACGTCTCCGCCGGATGCCAGCACGGCGGCGGGGTATGATCACGATTTGCCGGCCGACCCCGCCGCGGCGCTGGCGGAGCTCGAGCGCCGCCGGCAACAACCGCGTCCGACGACGAAAGAACCGGGCTCCTCCACGGACCACGACCATGCCGACCGTTGACCTGACCCTGCCGCACCACCGCTACCAGATCCACGTCGAGCCGGGCCTGCTGGGCAAGTTAGGCACGCTGGTCAAGGCCGTGGCGCCGCATCACCTCTGCGCGGTGTTCGCCGATTCCGCCGTGGAGGCGCGCTTCGGGCCGACGACTGGCCAGTCGCTCAAGGATGCCGGGTACGGCGTGACGCTGGCGACCGTCCACGCCGGCGAGAGCCACAAGAACCTTGCGGCCATCGAGGGCATGTATCAGACGCTGATCACCCACCGGCTCGAGCGCCGCTCGCCGGTGATCGCGCTCGGCGGCGGGGTGATCGGCGACTCGGTGGGCTTCGCGGCCGCGACGTACCTGCGCGGCGTGCCCTTCGTGCAGTGCCCCACGACGCTGCTGGCCATGGTCGACGCCTCCGTCGGCGGGAAGGTTGGCGTCAACCTGCCGCAAGGCAAGAACCTCGTCGGGGCGTTCCATCAGCCCGTGCTGGTGGCCATCGACACCAACACGCTCGGCACCCTTTCGGGGCGCGAGCTGCGCTGCGGCCTGGCTGAGTGCGTCAAGCACGCGGTGATCCGCGATCCCAAGCTCTTCGACTGGATCGAGAAGAACCTCCCGGCCATCCTCGCGCTGGACCCGGCGGCACTGGTCGAGCTTGTCCGCTGGAACGTGCAGATCAAGGCCAACGTCGTCATGGCCGACGAGAAGGAGACCGGCGAGCGGGCGCACCTGAACTTCGGCCACACCTTCGCCCACGCCATCGAGGCCACGCAGCAGCATGACTCCCCTACCGCTTATCACCACGGCGAGGCGGTGTCGCTGGGCATGGTCGCCGCCACGCGCCTGGCGGTCGACGCCGGGCGCTGCCCCCCGGAAGTTCTCAAACGGCTGACGGGGTTGCTCGAGCGCATCGGCCTGCCGACGAAGGCCCAGCACTTGGCCCACACGCCCTGCCTGATGACGGCTATGCGGATCGACAAGAAAGTCGCCGACGCCCGCATCCGACTGATCCTGCCGACGAGCCTGGGCGCGGTGACCGTCGTCAACGACGCCCCGGATGCGGCGATCGAGGCGGCGTGGGAGACGATTCGTAAGCCTTGAATTAATTTGACCTTAACTGCATATAGACGATTCGGACTCTATCACATAACAACGCACATCGAAAAAGCAGTTGACATCCCTTGCCCGGACTGTACTATCTGTACTAGTACAGTTACTTCAAGGGCCGTCGCGTGTTCTACCCCCATATCACCACCGGGTCTGACCAGCCGATCTACCGGCAGGTCATTGACCAGGTCCGCCTGGCGGTCGTCGGCGGCAGGGTCCGGCCCGGCGAGGCGCTGCCGAGCGTGCGGGCGATGGCCGAACGGCTCGTGGTCAATCCCAACACCATCGCCAAGGCCTACGCGGAACTGACCCGTGAGGGATTCATCCAGGCCCAGCCGGGCCGGGGCGTCTTCGTGGCCGACCGCCGACCCGTGCTCAGTAGCGCCGAACGGGAGCGCCGCCTGCGGCACGCGGTCGAGCGGTTCGCCCACGAGGCGGCTGGGCTGGGATACACGTCCAAGCAGATCCAGGAGGCCATCGCCAAGAAGCTCAGCGGCATGGCCGGCCTGGGCGACACGGAGCAACAGCCATGAACGACGCGGTGATCGAAGTCAACGGCCTGACCCATTGGTACGGCACGCAGTGCGCGCTCGACCAGGTGAGCTTCACCGTGCCGCGCGGCTCGGTGTTCGCCCTGCTCGGGCGCAACGGCTCGGGCAAGTCGACGATGATCCGCTGCCTGCTCGGGCTACAACACCCGACACGCGGGTCGTCGCGCCTGCTCGGGGAAGCGAGCATGGACCTGACGCCGGCGACGCGCGGGCGGATCGGCTACCTGGCCGAGGGGCACCCGCTGTTCGGCTGGATGAAGGTCGGCGAGGCGGAATGGTTCGAGAAGAGCTTTCATCCGAAGTGGAACGACCGGCTCTTCGCGGGCGTGCTGGATCACTTCCGCATCGGCCAGCGGCAGCGGGCCAAGGAGCTGTCGCGCGGCCAGCGGGCAGGACTAGCGCTGGGACTGACGTTGGCAGCCGGGCCGGAGCTGCTGATTCTCGATGATCCAGCCATGGGGCTCGACCCGGTGGCGAGGCAGAGTTTCCTCGAGTCGATCGTGCTGACAACGCACGACAGCGAGCGGACGGTCTTCTTCTCGTCGCACATCCTCGCTGACGTCGAGCGCGTGGCCGACCGCATCGCCATCCTCGACCAGGGCGTGCTGCGTGTCTGCTGCCCGATGGACCTGTTCCGCCAGAAGGTCCGCCGGGTGATCGTGCGTTTCGAGAAAGGCGTACCTGCCGGCGAGCTGCCGAAGATCCCGGGGCTGCTCTCGGCAATTCGCACTGACAACGAATTCAGCATGGTGACGGTCGAGAAACCCGGGCAGCAAGAAGCGATCGCGTCGCTGCGGCCGACGTCGGTGGGGGAGGAGCCGGTGAGCCTGGACGAGGCGGTGGTCGCCTACCTCGGCGAGCACGGTGAACGGATGTCATTGCTGGAAAAGATCGGAGGTGCGGTATGAGGGCGATCTTCTGGAAGACGACGCGGGAGCTGCTCAAGTGGGCGGTGGTGGGGATGACAGCGAACATCGCGGCGATGACGGTGGCGATGTGGGAATGGCTGCATCCCGAGTCCGTTCCACCGCAGCGTGTCGCCAAGCTCCTGGTACCGCCGTTGATGTCAGACGCGGTCATACC
>JADZET010000265.1 GCA_020850375.1 Phycisphaeraceae bacterium
ACTTCGACGTGTAAATCGAATGTAAGTGGGCTCCGCGTCCCTGTTCACGTCCACCGCTCGCAGCAAGCCCTGCACTATATACTGTTCACTAACTCAATGCAACCGGGCATGATGGAAAAAACCTGGGAGGGGGATCATGGACGGTCCGATCACTGCTTCGGCCCCATAAAAACCAGCCAAACCACCCCTTTGCCCATGATAATTGACGTCTTCTTCTTTTGATCCCTCCCCGCCAAGACAGGTTATCGGGCCTGAGTGGCGGCGGGGCCTGGCTGGTTCGGGGCCGTTTGCTCGTGCCCAACCAGGTCCAGAAATTCCCGGAGGGTCGGGACGTATCGTTCACCCATGACCAGGTTGCCGTGGTCACCCCCTTCTACACTGTAAAGCGTTTTGGGTTCATGAGCTGCGTTAAATAAGCGCTGCCCCATGTCGTAAGAGATCACCTCATCGTCCTGGCCATGGATGACCAGGACGGGGCAGTGCACCTTCGCCAGCTTCGAGAGCGAGTCCATCTTGGTCCGGATGAGAAAAGGGGGGATCCACCGGTAATGCCAGCGGACCACGTCGTGGATACTTGTGAATGAACTCTGGATAACTAACCCGCCCGGCTGGACCCGGCTTGCCAGGTCCACCGCCACGGCCCCTCCGAGCGATTCGCCCAGCAGGATGATCCGCCGGGGGTCGATCTGGCGGTCCTCGGTCAGGAATTTCCAGGCCGTCTGGGAATCCAGGTAAACCCCGGCCTCGTCGGGCGAGCCCTGGCTCTTGCCGTAGCCGCGGTAGTCGAGCATGAACACGTCGGCGGGCAGACGCACCAGGTCGTCCGCCCACTCGTAGCGGTGGGTCACGTTCCCGGCGTTGCCGTGCAGGAGCAGGATCACCGGCCGATCTTCCCTGGGCTTTCCCCGCGACCACGGCTCGGGCGCGCAGTACCAGCCATGGATCTTGACGCCATCCGTGGTCAGCATCTCGACGTCGTAGACGAACGGCGGACCGACTTTGTCACCCTGGGCCAGGGCCCAGTCGCCCTCGGGGTAAGGCGTGGGGAAGTAGATGAACTTGTTCTCGAATGTACAGGCCACGATCACCGCCACGACCCACGCGATCAGCACCGCTCGGACCAGTTTGTACGCCCAGCGGACCAGCCGCCGCCACCCGTGAGCGGATGGCGACGGACACTGCGGGTCGGCCGGCTGAACCGATGGCGTCGACGCCTGGGTCATGACGCTCCTTTCAGATTAGAAGCCTAGTCGCGCACCTGGGACTGCGTGAAGAACGGCTCCGGCGGCGGGCCGTCGAGCGCCATCGACAGGTCCTCGGCTGACAGATGGTAGACGTGGATCGAATAGTCGATCATCGCGTCCGGCTCGGGCCGGTTGCGGCGGAGCCAGGCGCAGAGACGGGACGTGCGCGTCTGTTCATAGCGGCGGAAGATGTCGAGCTGATCCCGCGGCAGGAAACGGGTCTTCCAGGCCTCAAACTGCTCGGGGACCTGGCGGGCCTGCTGATACTCCGCAAAGAGCTCATGGTATCGCTGATACGCCTGCTCATAGGGCGCGCACCATGGGCCGGCCAGCGGCTTGTTCACAGCCATCAGCACCGTGGCGCTGATGCAATAGACGCCGGGTTCGAGCGGCTTGGGCTCCTTCGGCGGAACGAACATGTCGGGGAACCCGACCAGGCGGTAGGCGTCGATGCCGTAGTAGCGTGGGTCGCCCGTGCCGAAGTACGCGAGGTAAGTCGGCGTGCCAGGCTGGGCGTTGCGGTGGAGGTAATCCGCCAGGCCCGGCAGCGCCTGGCCCCATTCCAGCGAGGAATCGACCAGGCGCAGGTGCGCGTGCTTCGGCCCGCCGACCAGGGCGTTGAAGAACGCGAGGTTGCTCGGGTACACCAGCCCCGTCTCGAACCCCGCCAGCAGCACCAGCGTCGGCACGGCCAGCCGGATCGCTCGACGCGACGAGTCAAGCCAGGCCGCCGACGCGCCGGCGAGGATGAACAGGGCCGGGTAGATCGGAAGCATGTGCCGGTGGCCGATGTTCAAGGGGCTCAGCAGCAACATCGCGGCGTAGACACCGACGAGCGTCAGCCAGGGCGTCAACCGGTAGAGCCGTGGCCAGAGACGCTGCCGGCACGCCACTCCCGCGCTCAGCGCCATCACCAGCACGCCCAGGGCGCCGATGGGCGTCTTGACCAGGAAGGCGTAGGGGAAGAAGGCGGCGCTGCCACGCATGCTGTAGACGCCGTTGAAGAACGTCGCCCGCTCCTGCGCGTTCTGCCAGGCGTAGGTCATGCCCCAGAGGTAGCCCTCGGGCAGCGCGTGATGCTCACGCAGAAAAGCCACGGTGTGCGTGGCGGCGTCATCCTTCTTGAGCAGTTCGTCCCAGGTCACGAGCAATCGTTCGGCCGGCTGGGTTGCGGTGATGGCGCGATCCGGGCGCATCATCTCGAAGCGGAAGCCGAACGCCGCCCAGATCGAGACGTAGACCATCGCGGCCATCGCCAAGAACAACGCCGCCAACCTCGCCGCCTTGCCGCCAAGTGTCCGTTTCGTGGCAGCAGCTTCGGAGTCGGAGTCGGCCTGCTTGGGTCCGCCGATCGCCCGCGCCACCGCCATCACCCCCAGCATCGGCAGCACGGCCCAGGCTGAGGGCTTGCACAGGAACAGCAGCGACACGCCCGCCCCCGCCGCGAGCATGCTTGTGAGGGTCAGCCGCTGCATCGCCCGCCACGACAACCCCACCGCCAGCGTGAAACCCAGCGCCGCCGCCGCGTCGGAGGTTGTCAGCGTGGTGTGCGCCAGGATGGTCGGGTTCAATGCGTAGAGCCCCAGCGAGATCAGCCCCCCCGCCGGGCCGAAGAGCCGGCCCGAGAACGTGTAGACACACACGCCCAGCACCACGCCCAGCAGCACCACCATCAGCCGGGCGCGAAACAACATCACCGCCAGGTCATTGCCCAGCTCGAAGAAGTACCGCTGTCCCACCCACCACTCGTTCGACAGCCGCCAGCCCGGCTCGTCGAGGCTCGGGAACCTGAACGGCCCCCACGCCACGGCCAGCGCCGGCCAGCGCTGGGCAAAGGCCCCTTGCTCGGCGTTGAGCCGGTAGTCGCCCGTCAGCAGGTGGCTGACCCCGGAAGTGAGATGGGAAATCTCGTCATAGGCGTTGCCGCGATGGGCCATCGAGCCCACGGCCGCGACGACGTAGAGGGCGAGGATCAGCCCCGCGATCAGGTGAAACCGACTGCACGAGCCTGCCACCGTCGGTGCGGGCAGGCTGCCGGTCGGCTCGTGCTCGGCGGGCGTGGGAACGGCAGGCATGACGGATCATTGTCCTGTTTCCACCCCGCACGCCAAACCGGTGGGGGGCGGGCCGCAATGACCGACCTGTCGGTGTCGCGACGCGGTGTCACATTTCAGTACAGCTCGGCCCCGAGGCGACCAAGGCTTTGTATTACCTGCACCGCCGCGACTGGATCACCGACCCTACCACCGCGTCAGCGCTCAGACCGACCGCTGGATACGGCCTGCTGCTGAAGAATTCAGAGCAGGCCCCCGCCGTCCTGCCGCGTGATGGTGAACGGATCGAACAGGCCCGCGACTCTCAGCTCCAGCGGACCTTCCACACGTCCTAAGCATTGATCCAAAATGGTCATAAGCGATTCATGGCTCTGAACTTGACAGAACCTTCAGATTTCTCTGGTCAAAGTTCGAAGCGAAAGTATACTCTTGGGGTCTGTCCGGCGGTGGTCGTCGGCGGTTTTGTGTGTGGCCGTGGCAGGCCTTTGGATTCGGCTGGCCAGGACCCTCTTGTCAGGACCCTTTTAGTGTCGGAGAACGTGTCGATGAAGATCTATGTGGGCAATCTGAACTATCGGACGACGGAAGATTCACTGCGGGAGATCTTTGCACAACATGGCGAGGTTCAGGAAGCGGCGATCGTGACCGATCGCGAGACGGGCCGGCCGCGCGGCTTCGGGTTCGTGACCATGCCCGACGACAGCCAGGGTCAGGCGGCGATCGAGGCGCTCAACGGCCAGGAGTTCGAGGGCCGGGCCCTGACGGTCAATGAGGCGCGTCCCAAGGCCGGCGGCGGTGGCGGCGGCTACTCCGGTGGCGGCGGTCGTGGCGGCTATTCCGGCAGCGGTGGGCGCAGCTCCGGCTACTCCGGCCGCAGTGACCGCGGCGGCGAGCGCAGCGGCGAGAACTGGTAATACGCAGGCTCCGCACGCTGCACACATCTCAAAGAACAAAAGACTCGACCCGTCAGCCCTCGGCAGGCGGGTTTTTTCTTGCTCGTAGCGACGCATTCCCATTTTTTTTGAATCGGGGCATCGGTTGTCCATTGACCCCTTGCCCGATAACGAGTAAAAACGCTAATGTCGTCTGATGTCTTAGATGGTTCCCAGTTCTTTCCCCGCCGCCACGAAAAGAATGGAGCCGTTATGTGGCCAGGCCATCTATCCCCTGTCGGGCGTTTCTCCGACCATCCGGGACGCGAGCCGGCCGAGCCCGCGGCGACACCGGCGTTTGAGGGGCTCGAGCCGATCGAGCCGCGCATGCTCCTGAGCGCGGACGTTAGCCCTTGGGGAATGCACACGCTGGGCGTGAGCCCCGACGTCTCGACGATCAAGATCGCCGCCAGACGGTCCGCCTCCGAGACCAACCCCACGAGCAGGGGTATGGGCCAATTCACCATCACGCGTTCCGGAGGCTCGAGGAGCGAGCCCCTGACGGTCAACTACTCGATCGGCGGCACGGCCACGCCCGGGGATGACTACAACGGACTGAGCGGCTCGGTGGTCATCCCCGCGGGCAAGAGCTCGGTGACCCTCGATGTCCTGCCCGTCGACGACGCCATCGCCGAGGACGTCGAGATGGTCGTCGTGACGCTGGCTGAGGACGCAGGCTACAACCTCGGCAGCACCTCTACCCAATCGGCCACGGTCCGGATCGCGGACAACGAGCCGACGGTGAAGATCACCGCCCGCCGGTCCGCCTCCGAGACCAACCCCGCGAGCAGGGGCATGGGACAGTTCACCGTGACACGCACCGGCGGATCGAAGGACTCGCCCCTGGACGTGTATTACACCATCGACGGCACCGCGAGCCATGGCCAGGACTATCAGATGCTCGACGGCTGGGTGACGATCCCGGCGGGCAAGACGTCAGTCACGATCGACATCATCCCCATCGACGATGTCCAGGTCGAGGATGTTGAGACGGTGGTCCTCACGCTCGAGGACCACGAGGCTTACAGACTCGGTCCGACGTCCACGCAGTCGGCGACCCTCCGGATCGCGGACAACGAGCCGGTGGTCAAGATCGTCGCCAGCAAGGCGGCGGCCTCCGAGACCGATCCGACGAACCGAGGCATGGGACGGTTCACCGTGACGCGAACTGGCGGCTCGACCGATGCGCCTCTGATCCTGTTCCTGGCCTACCACGGCTCGGCCAGCCTGGGCACGGACTGCGCCCCGTTGTCCGGGGTGGTCATCATCCCCGCGGGCCAGAGGTCAACAGCCATCGAGGTCATTCCCATCGATGACAGTCAGGTCGAGGCCGTCGAGACGGTCACCCTCACGATCATTGGTACCGATATGTACCGTCTGGGCCCGGGGTCCACACGGTCCGCCACGGTCCGGATCGCGGACAACGAGCCGACGGTCAGGATCACCGCCACCAAGCAGGCCTCGGAGGCGGACCCGGCGGCCAAGGGCATGGGCCGATTCACCGTCTCACGCTCCGGCGGATCGATCGCCTCGGACCTGACCGTGTATTACACGGTCGAGGGCACGGCGATGGCGGGGGATGATTACCAGCCACTGACCGACTCGGTCGTGATCCCCGCGGGCAAGAACTCGGTCGTCCTCGAAGTGACGCCCATTGCCGACACCGAGCTCGAGCCGACTGAGACCGTTGTCGTCAGCCTCATCACCGACGCCAGCTATCGCCTGGGCGCTGCGGCCACGACGTCCGCGACGGTCCGGATTGCCAACGTGCTGGCGGTGGACTACGCCAGGGCGATGGGCATGGGCTATTCCGAGGGCACCTGGCGCTATGATTCGTGGCTCCGTGGTATCCCGGGCGACTACACACGCAGCGTCATCTCGGCGAGCAACGGCAACTACGTCTACCGCCGCACCTTCCAAAGCTACGACGATTCGATCTCTGGCAACGACCTTTCGCGATGGCACGTCGACGAGCAGGCCGTGTCGTACGTCTACACCAGTCAAGACATCAGCGAACTGCTGGGCCTGCCCGAGGGGGACATGCAGACGGTGCAACTGCCGCTGAGCCCGCGGGTGCTGTCGGGGTCATTCCGCAGTTCCGTGCCGCTAACGATCAGCTTCGACGGCATCGGGACCCTCAGTGGGTCGGTCTCCGTCACGACGCAGCTGGTGGGCAGCCGGACGATCACCGTGCCCCTGGGCCAGTTCGAGGCTTATAAAGTTCAGCTGCGGACGAAGTTTTCTCTCAAGGGAACAATCATTCCCCCGGGCGATGTTCGCGAGCGAGCAACCACCTTCACGCTGACCATGGACGAGAAAATATGGTTCGTGCCGGACGTGGGGGTGGTCCATGTGAACGAGACCGACTCCGCGCGGCTCTTCCTCGCCGGATATGGCACACACAGTGCTACCTTGACTTCCAGTTCCTCCCTGGCGTACTACGACGTCTGAGCCTGACCGCCACGCAGGACCTGCAAAATAAAACGCCAAAGCCTGACTGACTTTGGCGCGAAATTCAGCTGCTTGGATTTTATAATCACTGACGCACGCAGGGTTTGCCCTGCAAAGTACCCCCTAGGGGAGTCGAACCCCTGTTCTCGGACTGAGAATCCGATGTCCTAGGCCACTAGACGAAGGGGGCAGGCCTTTGGACGGACGTCGCGTTTGCTGGTCCGTAGACCCATAACATTAGCGTCTGGGAACTCTGGTCGTCAAACGCATGGCATGGCCGACGTTCTAGCTTATGGCGCCGTGCCTTGCGTGCGCGGGCCTCTACCGATCGGGAGCCTCCCCATGACACGTTTGCGGATCTATCTGGCACTCGCCCCCCTGCTGCTGACCGGCTGCCTCGCCCACCGGGCGCAGTACACGACGATCAACCCCGACGCCCTGTCCGTCGCGGCGGAGTTCCCTCGCCAGCAGGTCACGGGCGTGGCGGTGTCCAAGACCGGACGGATGTTCGTCAGCTTCCCCTTCTGGGGCAAGCAGCCGACGTACGCCGTGGCCGAGGTCGACCCGGCGGGCCAACCCCAGCCGTACCCGAACGACTACTGGAACCAGTGGGACGGCAAGGCCGACGGCGGCCAGGCCCTGGGCCAGTTCGTCTGCGTGCAGAGCGTCTACATCGACGACCGTGACCACCTGTGGATCCTCGACACCGGCAGTCCGCGTTGGATGTCCGGCGTGATCCCGGGCGGGCCCAAGCTCCTGGACGTGGACCTGGCGACGAACACGATCGCCAAGACCTACTACTTCGACTCGCACAGCGTCGAGCCGCACAGCTACCTCAACGACGTCCGCGTCGACAACGCCGCGGGGTACGCCTACATCACCGACTCGGGCGTGGGGGCGATCGTGGTGCTAAACCTGGCCGACCGATCCGCGCGTCGCGTGCTTGAGAATGATCCCTCGACCAAGTCCGAGGACGTGGTGCTGCACGTCGGCGGGCGGTGGTGGCTGGCGCCGTTGGCGATCCGGCCCAAGGTCAACTCCGACGGGCTGGCGCTTTCGCCCGACGGGCAGACGCTCTACTACCAGGCCCTGACGTCGCACGCGCTCTACGCCGTGCCCACGGCGGCGCTGCGCGATGCGAGCCTGTCGCCGCAGGACCTGGCCGCACAGGTCAAGAACCTCGGCCCCTCGCCGGCCTCCGACGGGCTGGTGATGGACGCCAAGGGCAACCTCTATCACACAGCCCTGGAGTGGGACGCGATCGTCCGCCGCGACCCACAGGGGCAGATGAGCATCCTCGTCCGCGACCCGCGCCTCGTCTGGCCGGACACCTTCGCGCTCGGGCCCAACGGGGAGATCTACTTCACCGCGTCACAGATCCACCTGGCCGGCCCGTTCAACTGGGGCCTGCGCCGGCAGCTGGGACCCTACAAGGTGCTCAAGTTCCAGCCGCAGGACATCAAGGGGCCGACCCTCACCCCCGAGCAGGCGGCGGGGCCGGGGTCGCAGTGACGGGGATCGCGAAAGTCCGAAGAAACCCAGAAGCCCGGGCACGACCGCCCGGGCTTTTTTCGTTGACTCAACCTGGATCGGACAACCTTCCAGGGATGATCGAATTGGATGAACCGCGCGTTGACAGTCGGCGTACCACTAACGAACATCGCATGGTTGAATCATTTTTCGCCTCGTGACTCGCTGCGGATCGCTGGCGTGGGTGTCTCAGATTTCTTCGGAGCCCGTCCATGCGCAAGACATCGTGGTACCTGCCGGCCTGCCTGGTGATCGTGGCGGCGGCGGATGTGTTGTTCTACAGGCACGTGTTGGGCTGGACGGTCGGCGCGTTCGCGGTGTTGCTGCTGCTCCTGGCGTTGGCGCGCGGGGGTGGGCCGCACTCGAGGATGGGGTGGATGTTGACGCTGGGGACCCTTGGCCTGGGCGTGGCGGGGGCGCTGAGCGTCAACTGGCGCGTCGGCGTGCTGAGCGCGGCGGGGCTGATGTCGCTGGTGATGATCCGTCGGCAGGGCCGGGGCGGGCGGGTGTCGCGCTGGGTGCTGCGGGCGGTGGAGTTTGGCGTGCAGACGCCCTTCAAGCCGCTGCGCGACCTGTGGATCACCTGCAAGTTCGCCCAGCGGCGAGGCGGACACCCGCTGAGCGTGTTCCGGGGGGTGCTGACGTGGGGGATCCCGCTGGTGCTGACGGGGTTCTTCCTGCTGCTGTTCAACCAGGCCAACCCGATCATCAATAAGTACGTGCGATGGGTCTGGGACAACCTCTACGACTGGCTGAAAGACCTGATCGCGATCGATCGCTGGTTCCTCTGGGCGGTGGTGGCCCTGGGGGTGTGGGCGCTGTTGCGTCTGCGGACGATCTCGCCGGCCCGGCCGCGCCGGACGATCGTCATCCCGATGCCGGTGATCCAGGACAAGCTGGCGCTGACGGTGATCGTGCACTGCCTGGTGCTGTTCAACGTGCTCTTTGCGGTGCAGACGATCATGGACTTGGTCTACCTCGGGGCGGGGATGGCGCTGCCGGCGGGGATGACCTACGCCCAGTACGCGCACCGCGGGGCGTACCCGCTGGTGGTCGCGGCGCTCTTGGCAGGGCTGTTCGTGTTCGTCACGTTCTCGCCCAGCAGCCCGGCGGACAAGAGCCCGTTGGCCAGGCGGCTGGTCTACCTCTGGATCGCGCAGAACATCCTGCTGACCTTCACGGCCGCGTGGCGGCTGGACCTTTACGTCGACGCCTACTCGCTGTCGCGATGGCGTGTGGCGGCGGCGTTCTGGCTGGTGCTGGTGGCGCTGGGGCTGGTGTGGATCGTCGTACGGCTGGCCCGCCGGCTGCCCAACGAGTGGCTGATCCGGGCCAACGCCTTGACGCTGACGGCCATGCTCTACGCGGCCGCGTTCGTGGACTTCGACTTCGCCATCGCCTGGTACAACGTCAGGCACTGCCGGGAGATCAACGGCACGAGCGTGCCGATCGACCTGGATTACCTCCACAAGCTCGGACCGCACGCCATCCCGGCGGTCGCGTGGCTCAGTGAGCATGTCGATGATCACGTCCTGCAGCCTCAGCTCCGATCTGTGCAGGCTCAGTTGCAGGACGACCTGCGTAAGAAGCTCAAGGACTGGCGCGGCTGGACTTATCTGCGCTGGCGGATCAATCGAGACTACCCGCCCATCACCCCACCAGACCCTATGCGATTACAGCCGCAGCAGCGCCCAGAGCGTCGGTTGGACCCCACCGACCCTGAGGCGAGAAGCAGGCTGCTGGATAAGTAAGAAAAAACCCGGGCATGCCATGCCCGGGCTTAGGTATCGTGCTGCTCCGCCCCCGACCCTTCATCCCCAATCCCTGTGCCCTTCCGGGGGCTACATCGCCCACCACTTGAGGTCGATGTTGGGGAAGATCACGTCGTGGACCTCGGCGTCCTTGACCTCGAACTGCTCGATCTCGTTGAGCTTGCCAAGGTAGGCCGTGTCGTGCGCCGCCCGCTCGGCCAGGTCCAGCAGGACCTCGTAGCGTGCGACGTGCTGCATGAAGCGTTTGATGGCGTAGTCGATCGACTGGCCGCGGGTGATGTTGAACTGCCAATCGCTGGCCTGGAGCAGGAGCAGCTCGCGCGCGGCCTTCTTGAGCAGGTCCTCGACCTGCTTGTTGGTCTGCCAGGGCAGTTCGCAGGTGCACTTGCCGAACATCGCCTCGCAGCGGTACTCGATGTCCCACATCCAGTTGACCTGCGGGTTGGCCCAGACGCGGTGGTCGCCGCCGTCGCCCCAGGAGCCCTCGGGGATCGAAACGACCTTGTCCGGCGGGTGGTTGTGCAGGTATTCCTCCGAGGTGACGACCTCGACGTCGGGGTCGGAGTTGAGCGAGAGCATCACGTCGCGGAGGAAGCGGACGCCCTCGAACCACCAGTGGCCGAAGAGCTCAGCGTCGAAGCAGGCCACGCACACGCCGTGCCGGCCCGTCTGGTTGTGGTAGTCCCACAGCCGGCTGCGGACGTAGTTGACGAAGTGCGAGGCGTGCTCGTGCAGCTTGCCGGGCACGTTCTCGGGGTAGTAGAGGTGCTTGTCGCCGAGGTCGACCTTGTTGCCAGTGATCTTCCAGTAGCGCAGGCCTCGCTTGGCGCCCCACTTCTTGTGGAATTCGAGGTAGACGCCGTCGGCCGGGTAGCCGATGGCGCCGGACCAGACCTGCTGGCAGACGCCCGGATCGCGGCCGAAGACCGACACGCGGCCCAGGCCCGTGCCGTCGCTGTTAAGGCCCTGCGGCTCGTGGACGCTCTTCCATCCGCGTGCGGCGTACTTCTCGCCCTCGTTCCAGGCGACCTTCCACCACTGGCCGTCGTTGAAGACCTGCTCGCTGCGGCTGCCCTCGATCAGGTGATGCTCGAGGAAGAAGTGGTTGATCGTCTCGTCGGCCACGAGGTGCTCGATGCCGATCCGGCCGCCCTTGCCCGCCCAGTG
>JADZET010000266.1 GCA_020850375.1 Phycisphaeraceae bacterium
GATCTCGGGACTTGACGAGTTCCACCAGCGTTTCGTGCCGGGCCGGTTCGCGTCGTGGGACGATTTCTGCATCAACGTCGGGGCGGTGGTCGTGTTCCTGCTGGTCGCCCGGATGGTTGAGAGCTACTGGGCCTCGCGGCCGATCAGCCCCGCTCGGGCGTGATCGGCGCCTCATCTCTGCAAGGGGGATTGGTTGAACCGCCGGACGGTGATATAGTGGCGGGCGAGGGTTACGGTCTTCATCTCCCCCGCACACGAGGCCCCTCGATGCGACGCAAAATTGTCTGGTGCACGTTCTGGTTGACGGTGGTGATGTGGTTCGGCCGGGCCTGGGCGGACATGCCCGTGCCGGCCACCGAGCCCGCCACGGCGACGACGATGGCCGCGACCGAGCCTGCGGCCACGGCGCCGTCCCCGACGATCGAGCCGGCTCCCTCTCCGGCAAAGGCCCAGGCCCCGGCGACGCTGCCCGCGACCCGTCGCTCGCCCCTCTCGGAACGCAAGCCCGCCCCGCCGCACCCGCAGGAAGTGTTGACCAATCCCAACTTCCAGGACGGGCGGGTGACGCCCACGCTCGACCGCTCGCACTGGCCGGCGGTCACCGTCGGGCCCGAGTCAGGCAAGACTTATCACAGACCGGTCTATTTCAGGGACCTGAACTTCGACCTGCGCAGCAGTCGGTCGCGCAAGAAGGCGGCGCCCGAGCGCGACTTCCTCGCCGCTCTGGGCAACGCCCGCAGCGAGGACTTAGTAGGTCTGAACAACCTCGCGCACGGGTTCGTCGAGCCGCTGAAGTTCTGTGCGGACCTGGCGGTGCTGGCCCCGGCGCAGGCGGTGATCCAGCCGCCGTTCATCACCGTCACGAGCCCGTGAACGACATCGCCTCACCACGGCCCTGTACAACCAACAAGAACGCCACGCTCATGGAGCGTGGTTGTGGTTTGGCGTCATGAGCCTGCTGCCTCGTTCGAGGGTGAGCCTCAGCCGCCGGCCACCTCGCCGGGCCTGGGCTCGCGGAGCAGGACGCGCTGTCCGAGCTCGAGGCCGTCGGTGATCTCGGCGAACATGTCGCTGGTCCGGCCGAGGGTCACGGGCCTGGCGACGACCTGCGAGCCGCTGGCGACGTAGACGATCCGCTGGTTCCCGCGGGCGTAGACCGCCTGCACGGGCACGGCCAAGGCGTCCTGGACGTGGTCGACAAGGATCTCGGTCGTGCAGCGCATGGCGGGCTTGAGCGAGTCGTCAACGCCCGGGGGCAGATCGACGCGGACCCTGTACTCCCGCAGGTCCGGGTTCCACCAGCGGTTGCTCTCGGCCATGACGCCGATCTGGGTGACCTGTCCTTCGATGACCTGGCCGGCGCGGGCGTCGACGGTGACGCGCGCCCTCTGGCCGACCTGCACGCGGGTGAGCATCGACTCGTGGACCTGGACCGACGCGACCATCTGCCGCATGTCCGGGAGCATGAACAGCAGTTCGTTCATCCCCACCTGCCGGCCGACGGCCAGCGGGTCGGATCGTCCCCAGCGACTCCCCCCGACCGATGTGCCGTAGACGACCAGGCCGTCCTGCGGAGCGCGGATCACGGTCTGCTCGAGCTGCTTGTTGAGCTGGTCGAGCTTGTCCTGCCGCATCTTGAGGGTGCGTCGTTTGCTCTGGAGGTCGGCCTCCTTGCGGGCGAGCTCGCTGGCGTTCTTGCGGATGGTGTTGTCCAGGGCGGACTCGGCCAGTTCGACGGCCGACTGCACGTCACGCAGCTCCTTGGGACGGGTGAACTGCTCGTAGACCTCGATGTCCAGCTCGGCGGTGGCCAGGGCGTTCTCGGCCTCGATGAGCTTGATCTGGTCGTCCTCGAGTTCGTTGAGGCTGATGAAGTTCTCGCTGTAGAGCTGCTGGGAGAGATCGACGTCGCGTCGGGCGCGGGTCAGCTCGCGTTTGGCCTTCTCGTGGGCCAGCTGGAGTTCACGTTTCTTCTGCGGGTCGGTGCCCTGCTCCCACTTGGCCAGTTCGAGCTTGGCCATCTCGAGTTTGCGTCGGGTCTCGGACTCGTCGCTGCGGGCCTGGTTTTTCTGGATGGCCAGGTTCTCCTGGGCCGAGACGTCGTCGGCCTGGGCCTGCTCGAACTGGAGGCTCTCCTGGTCGAGCTTCGAGCGAATGTCGTCGTCGGCCAGTCGGGCCAGGAGATCGCCGGCGCTGACGGCCTTGCCCTCGTCGATCAGCTCGACGATCGAGGTCTGGCCGTCGACCAGGCATTTGATCTCGACCTTGTCCTTGGGCTCGAGCTCGCCCGAGGCCGCGACGGTGACATCGAAGGATCGCTTCTGGACCTCGTACCACTCGCCCCAGTTGACCGAGGGCCTGGGCGAGGAGGTCTCGGGGGCGTCAGACAGGGTCGTGGCGTTGGCCTGGCTCGGGCCGGCGACGTCGGCGGTCGAGCTCGAGAGCTTCAGGAGCAAGATCACCGCCGCGATCGCCACGCAGGCCCCCACGGTCCATGCCCGTCCCCGTGACAGGCCGGCCCATCGCGTGCGGCAGGCTGAGAACAACTGTTTTAGGGCGTTCATCGCTGGGGCTCGCTGGGAAGGTCGCCTGTGGGCGGGGTTTCGAAGGCCGTGTCCGATTCTAGTACGTCGTCCGTGGTCTGCAGGGTCGTGGGCTCGTCGTGGGGCAGGGTTGCCGGCTGGGTGCTCGGCTCGGTCGCTGGGCGGGTGGTGGCGGCCAGGATGCTGGGCCTGACCCACTGCCCCTCGGAGGAGACGCGCATCTGCTCGGTGGCCAGCAGCAGACGCAGGGCGTCCTGTCGGTAGCTGCGGCGGGCCTGTTCGAGGCGGTTGCGGGCCTCGAGCAGGGCGTCGGTGGCCGAGATGAGCTCCTCGGGGCCCAGCTCGCGGGCCTTGAGGATGACCTCGCGCTCGCGACGCTCGGCCAGCTCGACGTTGCGCTGCTGCATCGAGAGATTGAGCTGGTCGCGCTGGACCTGGCGGACGGCCTGGCGTACCTCGAGGGCGACCTGGTCCTGCTGCTGATCGAAGTTGCGCTGGGCCTGCTCGAGGCCGATGTTGGCCGAACGCAGGGCGATCAGCTCGCCGAAGCGGTCGACGGGCAACGCCAGGTTCAGGCCGGCGGTGAGCTGGCCGGACGAGGGATCGAGGTCGAAACGGCCGTACTTGCGCGAGGGGTCGGTCGGCAGGCTCAGGCTGCTGGTGAAGTTGAGGTCCGGGAGCATGCCGTTGCGGGCGATGCGGACCCGTCGGCGGGCGTCCTCGACGCGGTCCTCGGTGCTCCGCAGGTCCAGACGGGTGCGCAGGGCCGTTCGGACCAGGGGCAGCGGGTCGAGGCTCAGGCCGTCCACGGGGATGTCCTCGGGCTCGAGCTCGACGGCCAGGGCCACGGGGATGCCCAGCTTGAGCTTGAACGCGTCAAGGGCCGCGGCGTACTGCTCGGTCTGGTCCTCGAGGTTCGACAGGGCGAAGAGCACCTCGGTCTGGAATCGCTGGACCTCGAAGTAGGCGACCCGGCCGGCCTTGGCCAGGGCCTCGTAGCGGCGGGCCTGACGGGTGAGGCTCTCGACCTGGCGGTGGGTGTTGGCCAGCGAGACGGCCTGCTCGAGGATCGCGAAGTACTCCGAGGCGACGTCGACGAGGAAGGACCGGCGGAAGCGCTCGAAGTCGCGGACGGCGTAGACGAGGTTGCGGCGGGCCTGGACGAGCGGTTCGCGCGCCGTCTCGCCGGCCCCGCGGAGCAGTGGGATCGAGAGACTGACCTCCACAGCCCCGGCCTGCGTCTCCTGGGCGGAGCCGACCTCGGAGCGGAGCTGGTTGACGTAGTTGACCAGGGCCCGGACGGAGACCTCGCCGCCGTAGGGCAGTTTCTGGCGGACGCCGACGTCCTGCATGACCGAGAGGGCCTGGTCGTGGTCGCCGGCCTCGGGGACGGTCTGGAAGCTGGTGTTGATGCTGCTGAAGAAGGTCGGCCCCCAGCTGTGCTCCTCGCCGAGCAGGCCCATCGCCGCGAGGAAGAGGTCCTCCTTCTGCTGGCGGTACTCCGGGGCGCGGGCGATGGCGTAGGCCAGGACGGCCTCGAGATTCATCCGCCGGGCGGGCTGGGTGGCGGCCGGTTGCGTCGCCGGTTCGGTGGCGGACGCCAGGGGACCGGCCGAGGCATCAGGCATGGTGGTCGGATAGGCGGCGTCAGAAGACTGCGGGTAGTCTTTCGATGCCAAGATCTTGCCGTGGTCGTTTGTCGGGACAGGATGGGGGTCGTTCCGGACGTCGTCGCCCAGACGACGAGTCTGCTCCCGCTGGATCAGTTCGGTGACGCGGTTGTCGAGGCGGTGCATGGCCGACTCATAGCAGCCGGCTGCCATGAAAGCCATGAGGCAGAGCGCCAAACATAGGCTTGTGCGCGTCATCAGACTCCCATCTTAGCCCATTACGACGGCGGGCATAGCGCGGTTGGGTGGTGAGCAACAATCTTTTCGGCTTTTTCGATCCCCGCGTGCGAGCGGGTTCGCTGGAAGATAAACCGGGCGATTGCGGGGGGCGGGGCAACTGTCTACTTTGACACGTTCCCGGGATCCCGAGGCTGGGGCTTGGGCCTGGGTGCCGGCCGACATCCCCCTCTTCCAGCATGAGGACCTCCGATATGCCCACCATCAGCTTCGATGGCCAAAGCCTCCTGCTCGACGGGCGACGTCTCTGGCTCGTCAGTGGGGCCATCCACTACTGCCGGACGCCCCGCGAGCTCTGGGCCGATCGCATCCGGGCGGCCAAGCAGGCCGGGCTCAACTGCATCGAGACCTACGTCTTCTGGAACCTGCACGAGCCGGCCCCCGGTCAATTCAACTTCCGGGGGGACGCGGACCTGCGGCATTTCGTCAAGCTCGTGGGCGAGGCGGGGATGTACTGCATCCTGCGGCCGGGGCCCTACGTCTGCGCCGAGTGGGACTTCGGCGGGCTGCCGGC
>JADZET010000267.1 GCA_020850375.1 Phycisphaeraceae bacterium
CATCGACACACTGATCCTCACCAGCCCCACCCTCGAGCACCTCAGCGCCGTCATCGACCTCGCCCAGCGCATCACCATCCGCGAAGCCTGGATCTCTCCCCAGATCGCCGCCGACCTCGAGGCGACAACCGAGAGCTGGTCCTCGCCCGCCCGTCTCGTCCTGGCCGAGCTGCACCGCCAAGGCATCCCCATCAAAATCATCCAGCCCGACCAAGAAACAACCTGGCCCAGCGTACAGCTCCGCGTCCTGGCCTCATCACCTGATCCCTCGAGCGCCCATGCCGACGACGACACACCGATCGCCCTGCGTCTGCAACTCGCCGACCGCACCATCCTCCTCGGCGACGGCTGGCCCACCTTGATGACCGCCGCCAGCGATGTCGCCCCCTCCCCCGTCGTCCTCGCCGAATGGCCCCGCCGAACGTCCAGCCGCGCCGACCTCGCCGACTGGCTGCGCCGTAATCCTCCCGCCGTGGTGCTCCGCCAGGGCACGCCTCCAGCCTACGAATCCCTCTACTGGCAGCCGATCTGGGCCGACCTGGGCATCACCGAATTGACCCCGCACCACCACGGCGCGATCCAGGTGATGCTCAGCGCCGACGGCCCACCCCGCTGGACGACCTTCCTCCCCCCGGACCACCTCGACCCCGACGACCCCGAGGCCCTCGCCGACCAGGACGACCCCGCCCCCGCCTCTCCGGAAAATTAAGGGTAAAATGCCCACGACACCTGCGGGGTGTAGCTCAGCTTGGCTAGAGCGCCTGCTTTGGGTGCAGGAAGTCGTCGGTTCGAATCCGGCCACCCCGATTGAAAAAGCCAAAGGCTTTTTCAATAGAGCAGTGGAGCAATTGAACAGTTGATCAGTTGACCAAACCAAAGAATCAACGACCACCGGCGTCCTCCACTGCGGTCCCCTGCTCACCTGTTCAACTGCTCAAATTCTCCTCTCTGTTCTCCCGGATCGCCCCATGCCCTTCATGTTCGAGAACCTGGAGGTCTATCAAAAAGCCCTCGACTTCATCGAACAAGTCACCACTCTCACCGAGTCCTTCCCCCGCGGCTACGGCTTCCTCGCCGACCAGCTCAATCGCGCCGCGCTTTCGATCGCCACCAACCTCGCCGAGGGCAACGGCCGCTTCACCATCAGCGACCGTAAGCACTTCTTCACCATCGCCCGCGGTTCCACCCAGGAATGCGTCCCCCTCCTGGAGATCGCCCGCCGTCGCGAATTGATCAACGAAGACACCGTCACCCAACTTCGCTCCCAACTCGAAGTCATCGCCCGCATGCTCGCCGGCCTGATCACCGGCCTGTCCAAGCGCAAGGCCTGACTGCACGAACGGTACCGCCGTGTCGCCTTGATCGTTCAGCCGCCCCGCTTCTCTCTCCCCTCACCCCCCCCCACTTGCTCAGCACAAACGCCGCCGGAAACCTCAGCACCGTGATCTGCCCCGCGTAATCGTGCGCCGACTCGAACGCCTCTGGGATCATCGGATGCGGTTGTGATGAGTCACCAGCCTGGGATAATCAGTGACATCCACATGAGGTTGCTGCCATGACGACCAGCCGACCACAGCACCGTCAGGCTCTCGACCGGATCTTGGACCTGATCCGCCAGCAGCATCCCGCCTGCAGAATCCTGTTGACCGGCAGCGTCCTGCGCGGCCAAGAGCATGCAGGCTCGGACCTCGACCTCTTCGCCGTCACCCCCGACCTTAGAGACTTCGAAGTGGGCATCGGCGAAGTCGTCTTTGTCAATAACCACGTGAAGGTTGTGCAGACGCGGATGGAGGGTGTCCCCGTCACCATCACCTCCTGCGACATGGGCCTGCTCGACTCCATGACCCATCAGCCGTGGCGCAACTACCTCTTCGCCAAAGCGAAAATCCTCACCGATCCCCAGGGCGTGATCCGTAACGCCCAGCAGCGCATTGAACGCTGGTTCAAAAACAACCCCGCCGTCGAAGAATTGTGGCTGCAACAGGCCCAGAAGCACGCCCAGTGCAAGGCCGCCCTCCGCGAAGGACGCAACGCCACCCTGGCGTTTCCCTCATGGGACGCCTTCGCGGATCACGTTGACGCCCTCGTCAAACATCAAGGCATTGATTGATCTCCCCCAGCCAACCCTCGGATAACTCCAGTCCCTCACCCCCCCATGCCCCGCAACATCGAACTCAAAGCCCGAATCCCCAGCATCGCTTCCCTCTCCCCGCGCGGGGCCGCCCTGGCCACACAAGGCCCCACCGAAATCTTCCAGGACGACACCTTCTTCCCCTGCCCCGCCGGACGACTCAAGCTGCGCGCCTTCTCCGAAACCACCGGCGAACTGATCTTCTACCGCCGTCCGGATCATCTCGGCCCCAAGGAATCCTTCTACCTCCGCTCCCCCACGCACGATCCCGCCTCGCTTCGCGAACTCCTGACCCTCGCCTACGGCGTCGCCGGCCGCGTCATCAAGCATCGCACGCTCTACCTCGTCGGCCGAACACGCGTCCACCTCGACCGGGTCCAAAACCTCGGCGAGTTCCTCGAACTCGAGGTCATGCTGGGCAACGACGAACCCCCGGACTCCGCCATGCACGAAGCCCTCCACCTCATGACCCGCCTTGGTATCGACAACACCCAGCTTGTCGAGGGAGCGTACATGGACCTGCTCATCGCCCAGAAAGGTTGATCTGATCTTCGCCTCGACTGTTACTCCCGCCCCCCCCACATACCCCTCCAACCTCTCAAACGTCCCCGTCCACCCTGCCGCATCGAATCCATCCCCTTCTCGACGCCTCTCGTTCCACCGCCGTCATCTCGAGCGGCCACGGCCTGCCAAAGAGCCACCGCCCCGCGCCCTGCTGGTAAACTGCCCCCCATGGACCCCGCCGAACGCGACGCCATGCTCGCCCTCTCCCTCGTACCGGGCCTCGGCCCCACGCGCACCCGCCGCTGCCTCGACCACTTCGGCTCCGCCGCCACCACCCTCGCCGCTCCCGCCGCCAACCTCGCCCAGGTCCAGGGCATCGGCCGCACCGCCGCCGAGTCCATCCGCCGAGCCATCGACGAGCTCGACGCCGCCGACGCCCTGACCAAGGAAAAATCCCTCCTCGACCAGCACCACGCCCGCGTCATCCTCTTCGACGACGACGACTACCCCAAGCTCCTCCGCCACATCATCGACCCCCCCATGGCCCTCTACGTCCGCGGCCACCTCAAGGAAACCGACGGCCTATCCATCGCCCTCGTCGGCGCCCGCCGCTGCACCCACTACGGCCGCGAACAAGCCCACCGCCTCGCCGGCCTCTGCGCCTCCGCCGGCCTGACCGTTGTCAGCGGCGGCGCCTACGGCATCGACACCGCCAGCCACCGCGGCGCACTCGACTCCAGCACTTCCGGGGGCGGCCGCACCATCGCCGTCCTCGGCTCCGGCCTCGCCAACCCCTACCCCCCCGAGAACATTGACCTCTTCGACCGCATCGTCCGCGACAACCAGGGCGCCGTCCTCAGCGAGCTTCCCATGACCGCCCCCCCGCTCCGCGACAACTTCCCCGCCCGCAACCGCATCATCTCCGGCCTATCCCTCGGTGTGCTCGTCATCGAAGCCGCCGAGCGTTCCGGCGCGCTCATCACCGCCCGCCTCGCCGCCGAGGAACACCACCGCGAGGTCATGGCCCTCCCAGGCCGCGTCGACTCCCCCGCCTCCGCAGGCTGCCACAAAATGATCCGCGAAGGTTGGGCAAGACTCGTCACCAACCTCGAAGACATCCTCGAATCCCTCGGCGAAGCCGGCCAGATGCTCCAAGGCGCCATGCAAGCGCGCCCCACCCCCGGAACCCCCACCGCCACCGAAGCCTCCCCCAACCTCTTCGCCGCCTCCCTGACCGACCCCCAACAGAAACTCACCACCGCCCTCGCCGACGGCCACGTCATGGGCGTCGACGAACTCTCCCTCCGCACCGGCCTACCCCCCGCCGAAGTCACCGCCAGCCTCACGATCCTTGAGATCCGCGGCCTAATCCGCCGCGAGGGCCTGGGCTTCGTCCGAAAGCGGTAAAATGCCTAGTTCCGCCCCCCCGGAATCCCCGGCCCCCGGAGACGCCACGTTGACCCTGCAACTCCTCGACCAATCCACCCCCGCCGGCCGACAGGCTCTCCAAGACCGCCTCGCTCGCCTGCGCTACACCACCGCCGCTGACAGCGACGCCGCCAAGACCGTCGCCCAGATCCTCGCCGACGTCCGCGACCAAGGCGACGACGCCCTCGTCCGCTACATGCGCCAGTGGACCGACCCCGACTTCGCCCCCGATCGCATCCGGGTCACCCAAAAAGAACTCACCACCGCCTTGTCTAACCTCGACAAACCCCTCCGCGCCGCCATCGAGCGCTCCATCGCCCACGTCCGCGAGTATCAACAGCACATCGCGCCTAAGCCCGTCACTCCCATCACCCTCGCCGGCGCCGAGCTAGGCCTGCGCTGGACCCCCATGCCCAGCGCCGGCCTGAACGTCCCCGGCGGCGCCGCCGTCCTCTTCTCCACCCTCATCATGCTCGCCGTCCCCGCCCTGGTCGCCGGCGTCCCCGCCGACAAGATCGCCGTCGTCAATCCCCCACCCACCCGCAAACCCGGCCAACCGTCCGGGGGTTCCGGGGGTGGGGGCGCTTTCGGGGGCGCTTCCGGGGCAGACATTTCCCCCATCGTCATGGCCGTCTGCGCCCTGCTCGGCATCGACAAGCTCTACCGCATTGGCGGCGCCCAAGCCATCGCCGCCCTCGCTTACGGCACCAACAGCGTCCAGCGCGTCGAGATGATCGCCGGCCCAGGCAACATCTTCACCCAGCTCGCCAAGCAGCAGCTCGCCGGCCTCGTCGGCAGCGACAACGGCTTCTACGGTCCAAGCGAGATCCTCACCCTCGCCGACGAATCCTCCGATCCCACCCGCATCGCCTCCGACCTCCTCGCCCAGGCCGAGCACGACCCCGGCAAATGCTTCCTGATCGCCTGGAGCCGCCCCGTCCTAGAGAAAATCCTCGCCGAGATGGACCGCCAACTCCCCGCCAGGAAACGAATCGACGCCATCCAAAAAGCCCTCGCCACCGAATCCATCATCGCCCTCGTCCAGGACGAACAGCACGCCGTGGACCTCGCCAACACCCTCGCCGCCGAGCACGTCAACCTCGCCGTCGCGCCCGATCGCATGACCTGGTGGCTCGACCGCATCCCCCACGCCGGCGAGTTTTTCCTCGGCGACGCCACCCCCGTCGCCGCCGGCGACTACTACGCCGGCCCCAGCCACTGCCTCCCCACCGGCACAACGGCGCGCTTCACCAGCGGCGTGAGCGTCTACACCTTCCTCAAGCGCACCGGCACCGTTGCATATCCCACCGGCATGCCCAAACAAGCCATCGCCGACATCGCCCTCCTCGCCGACACCGAAGGCCTAGACGCCCACGCCCAATCCGCCCGCCTCCGCGCGAAAAAAGGGGACACTACACATTTCTGAAAAAGGGGACACTACACATTTTCTCCTCCCAGCCCAGGAACCCCACCCCATGCAAATCTCCATCTCCCCCACCCCCCAGCAAATGGGCCAAAAAGCCGCCCACCACGGCGCCACCCTCATCCGCCAAGCCTTGGCTCAACACGGCCGCGCCAACATCATCGTCGCCACCGGCGCCAGCCAATTCCCCATGCTCGAAAATCTCGTGACCCAGCCCGACATACGCTGGGACCACGTCACCGCCTTCCACCTCGACGAATACGTCGGCCTGCCCCTCACCCACCCCGCCAGCTTCCGCCTCTACCTCTGGCAACGCTTCGCGTCTAAACTCCCCCTCCCCCTCGCCGCCTTCCATTACCTCAACGCCGAATCCAACCCCGCCGCCGAAGCCCAGCGCGTCAGCCAGATCATCCAGCATCATCCCATCGACGTCGCCTTCATCGGCATCGGCGAGAACGGCCACCTCGCCTTCAACGACCCCCCCGCCGACCTCCAGACCCAATCCCCCTACATCGTCGTCAACCTCGACGACGCCTGCCGCCGCCAGCAGCTCGGCGAGGGCTGGTTCCCCACCTTCGACGCCGTCCCCCAACAAGCCATCTCCATGAGCATCGCCCACATCCTCAAGAGCCACGCCATCATCGTCACCGTCCCCGACCAGCGCAAGGCCGAAGCTGTCAAAAACGCCCTGGAAAAACCGCTCACTCCCCAGCACCCCGCCGCGAGCCTGAAGAACCACCCCGCCGCCTTCCTCTACCTCGACCAAGCCGCCGCCTCCCTCCTGCCCCCAACCATCCCACGTCAACCCTAACCAAAGCCCACCCGCTCCCGCGGGTGGGGTCCCCCGCCTGACCATGACCCCCTACGTCGATATCAAAGTCAACGGCTTCGCCGGCGTCGACTTCAACGCCGACGACCTCACCCCGGAATCCCTCCACCGCGCCTGCCAAGCCCTCGAGCAAGACGGCGCCGCCGCCATCCTCGCCACCATCATCACCGACCACCTCGACCTCATGTCCCGCCGCCTCCGCCGCCTGACCGACCTCCGCGCCAAGGACCCCCTCGCCCAGCGCCTCATCGCCGGCCTGCACATCGAAGGCCCCTTCATCAACGAATCCCCCGGCTACCGCGGCGCCCATCCCGCCGACGCCATCCACCCCGCCAGCCCCTCCGAAATGTCCCAACTCCTCGACGCCGCCGGGGGCCTGACCAAACTCGTCACCCTCGCCCCCGAGCGCGACGCCAATCTGCAAGTCACCAAGCTCCTCATCAACCAATCCATCACCGTCTCCGCCGGCCACTCCAGCGCCACCCTCGACCAGCTCGACGCCGCGATCGACGCCGGCCTATCCATGTGGACCCACCTCGGCAACGGCTGCCCCAAGACCCTCGACCGCCACGACAACGTGATCGAGCGCGCCCTCTCCCGCCACCACCGCCTCTGGCTCTGCTTCATCGCCGACGGCGTCCACATCCCCTTCTTCGCCCTCAAGAACTACCTCGAAATCGCCGCCCCGCGCGCCATCGTCGTCAGCGACGCCATCACCGCCGCCACCCTCGGCCCAGGCCGCCACCGCATCGGCCGCTGGACCATCGACGTCGACGAAAACCTCGCCGCCTGGGCCCCCGACAAATCCCACCTCGTCGGCTCCGCCATGCCCCTCTCCCGCGGCCGCCAAAACCTCCACCAACACCTCCACCTCGACGACTCCATCATCACCCGCCTCACCACCACCAACCCCCTCACCGCCGTCAACCTCCTGCCCGTCCTCTAACATCCCTGACATACGCCTCGTCACTTCTCTTCAACGTCATGCCCCACGACCCACCCCATCGTCTCGTCCACTTCCTGATCCTCTCGCGCTGCCGCGTGCGTGAGCACTACGCCCCCAAGCTCCGCCAATGCCTCGACGCGCTAACGCCCACCACCCTCTGGCAACTCCCCCCCGGCAACGCCGGCCGTCCCATCGGCTCAATCATCCTCCACCTCCTCGAGCACCTCCACCGCCATACCCTCTGGATCCAGACTCGCTCACGCATCGCCTCCGCTGTCCAACTCCAGGACCACTTCCCCGCCACCGATGAATCACCCACCGCCCTGGCTGAACGAGCCAGCCACGTCATCACTGCATGGTCGAACGCGATGACGAACCTGGAGAACCTACTGCGCCGCGGCGAGCCGTGGCCCCCTGACGTCCCCACCTTCGACGCCGTCTACCACCTCGTCGAGCACGTCTCATACCACCTCGGCCAGGTCGTCGTCCTGACCGCCAAGACCACCGGCCACGAATTCTCCTTCTGCCAGCGCGGCCTCAACGAGGCCAGTCTGGCAACGACGGTTCAGGCTGAATTAACCTCCCCTCAACCACCGCCCTCCTCAACACCCGCCACCAACGCCCAGGACTTCTACGCCCGCCTCGCGCCGATGTATCACCTGATCTACCCCGACTGGGAGCTGAGCATCCAGCGCCAGGCCCACGCTCTCGACTCCCTGATCCGGGAAACCTGGCCCGATTCGACTCGACAGCTCCTCGACGTCTCCTGCGGCATCGGAACCCAGGCCATCGGACTCGCCCAGCTCGGCTATGAAGTAACCGCCTCGGATCTTTCTCCCGAAGAAGTCGAACGTGCCCGGCACGAAGCCGCCCGCCGCAACGTCATGATCGACTTCTCCGTCGCCGACATGCGCCAGTGCTTCACCCACCATGCCCGGCAATTCGACGTGGTCATCTCCTGCGACAATTCCATCGCCCACCTGCTGACCGACAGCGACATCCTCCAGGCCTTCAAACAGTTCGCCCAATGCACCCGTCCGGGCGGCGGTTGCCTTCTCAGCGTCAGGGACTACGAGAAGGAGGACCTCTCCCGCCAGCAGATAAAACCCTACGGCCTGCGCGACCAGGACGGCGCCCGCTGGCTGCTCTGGCAGGTGTGGGACCCCCACGGCCCGATCTACGACACCACCCTCTACCTGCTCGAAGACCGCGGTGCCGGCGAATGCCGGACGCATGCCTTCCGCTCGACCTGCCATGCCGTGAAGATTTCCAGTCTGATCGACCTGATGAGCCAAGCCGGGTTCAAGAACGTCCACCGCGTGGACAACAAGTTCTTTCAGCCGATCATCATTGGGATCAAGTGAATCCGGAGGAGCATGGGTGCCATGCAGCGTCCCGAAGGGCGCTGCGTGTGTCACCCCCAACCCCTACCCCCCCACCCCATGATCATCTTCCTCATGACCGACATGGAAGGCCTCGCCGGCATCGACCACTGGGACCAGTGCTACCACCCCGACGACGCCTCCCCTGTGTATCAATACGGCCGCGAGCAGCTCACCGCCGACGTCAACGCCGCCGTCGCCGGCTGCTTCGACGCCGGCGCCACCGAGGTCCGCGTCCTCGACGGCCACGGCCGCAACCAGAACCGCGGCTTCATCCCGGAAAAACTCGACCCCCGTGTCACCCGCGTCTGGATCGCCCAGGAAAACCCCCGCCGATTCGAGGGCCTCGACGCCTCCGTCACCGCCGTCGCCATCGTCGGCCAGCACGCCATGGCCGGCACCCTGCACGCCTTCCTCGACCACACCCAATGCCCCAAGGAGATCTGCCGCTACCTCATTAGCGGCCAAGAGCACGGCGAGATGAGCCAGCTCGCCCTCTACGCCGGCTCATTCCACCGCCCCCTCATCTACGCCTCCGGCGACGACGCCCTCTGCGCCGAAGCCCATCGCCTCTTCCCCCACGTGCTGACCACCCCCACCAAGCACAGCCGCTCCTGGTCCACCTGCGACCTCTACCCCCCGGAAGTAGTGCGCCAGAACATCCGCCAAGACATCGCCCGCGCCCTAACCACGTCAAACCGCCCCCCCGCCTGGCAACCCAAGCCCCCCTACACCATCGAAATCGAATTCGCCTGGACCGAACTCGCCGACCGCTTCGCGGACATCCCCTACGTCCAGCGCCCCCACCCCCGCTCCATCCGCTGGCAAATCCACGACTCCAAGGACATCTTCACCTGGCCATCACCCCACTGGCAGCCAACGTAATGATCGCGCACTCTATCATCGCCATTCCTTCATTCAATTATTGTCCGTCCCGCTGCGGAATTGTCTCACCGATACCGATTCATCGTCTGCACGACTAACCGATGCACCGACAGCGTCTGAGCCGTCCTCAGCCACTGACCGTCCCCAACTCCATCACTCACCAGGCCTTCCTCCAATCAAGCGCATCCGTGCTACGGCATCTCAACCGACAGGGTCCGAGCTTTCGCGTAACTAATCAACTGCTTCTGTGGAGTATCCTTCCAAGCATCTTCTCTGTGAGATCGATCACTCACTTGTGACGGAGTGTCCCCCCCAAGCTGATCTCGCACAGACTCAAGGATTCGGAGCTCTTCTTCACCAAGAATATCCGCCAACTCATCGGCTTTCGGACCTGCACTAAACTCCTCGCCCACATTGCCGTTCTGATACATCTTCTCGTTGACCACGACCAAGTCTTGTATTTCCATCAGGCCCCGCAGCACCCCGAAGTCTGCTGGCACAGGGCCATGAGGCATGGCACGATACATCGTGCCAGTCAATGAAACACTGCTGGTCTTATAGGCTAAAAAATCGCTGTAGAACAGCAGTTTGTAGAGCTTGGTCTGGGTCAGCACGGACACGCACTTGCTGAACCACACCACAATGGCCGCGTAACGCTCGAAACTGAATGCCCGGAACCCATTGAACTCGGACAGCTCACGCCCCCCAGATTCTTCGAGCTCAAATTCCCATCGGCGCTCATTCAGCGGAGAAGTCGCCTGACTCAGCGCATCCTCAATCGCTTTCCGTTGGCGACGGGTTAACAGATGTCCACGCCGAGGCAGGGCATCCCGCATATGCCCAGCATCACCAAACGCCCGAATCAACTCGTCCTCTTTCTGCTGCTGCAACGATCCTCGCTCATACCGATTAATCGTGGCCTGGCTCATCCCCAAGAGCGAGGCAAACGCAACCTGACTGAGACCCCACCGCTCGCGAATCCCCGCAATTTCCTCCGAAGTCAACAGCCCGTGCTTCTTTCGGTAAGCCTCGTAGACCTTCTCGATCGGATCACCAAAAGAAGCCTCAACCATCGACTCGCCGCACACGGGGCAGACCCACGCCGGTACATCGAGCGCGATTTTCTCGCCCCGAACATCGTAAGTCTCCTGGCGAACCTCTCTCTGACAATCCCGGTCAACTTCACATCGCGGACAAAACATCGTCATTCCCATCACTCACCTCCCCTTAGTGGATACCGCATACGGTGATCAGCACGATGGAACGACCAGACAACACCACGCGGCAATCCTTCTTTCTCCGGTAGGGTCAACCTCAACTTGATGTACACCTCCACACCCTCAAGGTCATCGCCGAAGACCCATACTTCCTTGGTCGAATCCGTGTCATCCGAACTCGGACCTGACGAATAATTCGCCGGCGTCAGGGAGCAGATGATTTCAAGCGCCACCTTCTCAGTGCAGTTCAAATCAATCAGGTCTTGGGTCGTTCGCGGGCGTGAAACAAAGCTGCACCGGCCGTATTCGACCGCCACCTTGAAACTCGCCAAAAATTCCGCCACGGCCCGCCATGTAGGCACGTCCCTGCCTCACTTCCTCCCCTTTCATCGGTTATTCTATCGCACAACATAGATTTTTCAACCACAAAACCTAACAATTACCTAAAATAGCGACTTACGATGTAGGTTTTTATGCCGTCTAACCCAAGAAAGCCTAAAAATATCGTAAGTCATTAATATGAAATATTTTACCGATACCGATTCAACGTCTGCACCACCACCCGATGCACCTCCAGCGGCCGCCCCACCATCTCCCACGCCGCCTCGATAAACGCCGTCCCCGACGTCGCAAACGCGATCGTCCCGAGCCCCACGAGCCTCTCCCGCAGCGAAAACAGCGTCGAAGTATGCTGCACGTTCTTCAGCGGCGTCTCAAAAACATCGATCCGCAAAACCCCCTTGACCCGGATCACCCGCCGATCCGTCAGCACATACACGCGACTCAACCACTCGAGAAACTGCCAGAACAGCCGCAGCGTAAGCAGCAGCGTCGTCAGGATCACCGCATCCGTCCCCGTCAGCGGGATCGGCGCCCGCTGCGCCACCCAGTAAAGCCCCACCCCCGCCAGCGCGATCAAGCTCAGGCTCTTAAGCGGCCCGAGCAGGATGAACCAAGGGCTCGGCTTAAGCAGCAGCACGATGATCTCCCCCGGCTGGATCAATTCCGCCGGCAGCAGCACCTGCGCCTGCCCCGCCGTGATCCCCCCCGGCGAAGGACAAGAAGGCTCCGCCCGATACACCCCCCCACCCCCCTCCTCCAAGCCGGGGCGCAAGCCCCGGGTCACCCCCCCCGAAATCGCCCCCACCCCCGGAAGTGTTCCCGGAAGTGACCCCGGAAGTGACCCCCCAAGCCCCCCCGCGCACGCCGCCCCCGCCTCAGGCCTCGCCGCCTTGTGCGCCTCCCCGCCCGCCAACCTCGTCCTCGCATCACCGCCCATGCGTCACCGCCGCCCCCGACTGTCCCGCCCCCCGAATCACCGCCGGCTTAAGCGTCACGATGTCCGGCAGGTTCCTGTAGTAATCGTTGTAATCCAACCCATACCCCACCACAAACGCATCCGGGATATCAAACCCCACGTAATCCACCGCAAACGCCCGCGCCTCCGCCCGATCCTTCCGCAGCAGCACGCAAGTCCGAATCGACGCCGCGCCTCGCCCCGCCAGCGTCTCCTTCGCCAGCCGTAGCGTCCTTCCCGAATCCAAAATGTCATCCACCACCAGCACATGCGCCCCCTCGAAGCTCGCCGGCAGGTTCGTCAATTCCTCCACCACCTGCGCCCCCCTGCTCTCCGTCCCCACATACGACCGCAGCGCCATCATCCGCAGCCGCAGCCGCAGCGGCAGCCGCCTCACCAGGTCCGCCACAAAGATCAAGCTCCCCGTCAGGATCGGCACCAGCGTCAGATCGACATCCCCCCCGGAAGCTCCCCCCGGCAAGTCCGCCACGATCGCCTCCGCCACCTCCCCCACCCGCCGGGCGATGGCCTGCCGATCCAGCAAAACCGCCTGCACATCCTCTTCCATAACCCCAGTGTACCGAGCTGCGCCAGACCAGTTGCCCCCGCCCCACGGGCCCCCAAGCCGGGCCCTTCAGGCCCGGATCAAAGTGCCCCCCCAAGCGCCCTCCTAAGCCCAGGC
>JADZET010000268.1 GCA_020850375.1 Phycisphaeraceae bacterium
CCGGCGGCGAAGAAGCCGGCGAGGGGGACGTCGCCCAGGGCGGTCTGGGCGAGGTTGACGTCAACGTTCGGCTGCTCGTAGAGGGAGGTTCCGCGGTCGGTGCAGTTGACCAGCAGGGCGCCGGCGGGGGGATCGTGGAGGCGTTGGGCGTCGAGGAGGAGCTGGAAGTCCTCGAGGGCGGTCTGCTGGTCGCGGACGTGGAACTGGATGGTTTGGCCGGTGCGGACCTGGGAGTCGCCGATGGCGATGTAGCCGGTGTCGGGGTCGAGGCCGACGATGTGGCGGATGAGGAAGTCGCCGCGGCCGAAGCGGTCTTTGTACTCGTTGATGACGCGGCCGACGAAGAGCCCGCCGGTCTGCATGAGGTTGCGGTCGGCGGCGGAGGCTTGCTCGGCGGTGTCATGCAGGGCGCGCAGGGCGCCGCGACCGCCTAGCTCCATGACGACGTTGCGTTTGGCGTGGGTGATGATCAGGGGCTTGCCGATGGGACGGCAGCCCTGTGAGACGACGGTCTGGACGTCGATGGGGCCAGAGAGGGCGAGGATGACGGCGCCCTCGGAGGTGACGTGTCCGTCGAGCATGAGCCGGTTTTCGTTGGGAGATCGGCCGGCGGAGGCGAGTCCGCCGAGGACGGGGAGGTTGGGGAAGGCATCGCTCAGTGCGTTCAGGAGGCGGGGCATGGGGGTGCTGAAGGGGTCGGCGAAGACGATCAGGGCGCGCGGGCGGTTGTCGCCGTCGAGGGGGAGGGCCATCTGTTGTCGGAGGATATCGGGCTTGTCGAGGCTGGCGAGCCAGTCGAGCTGGGCGTAGCGGAAGGACTTGATGGTGACGGTGGGTGGGAAGGAGGCGGCCAGGACGGAGACGCCCGGGGCGCTCTCGATCTCCCGTCGACGGCCCAGGACGCCGTCGGCGGAGACGGTCAGGCAGAGCTTGGCGCCGAGGGAGTGCCTGAGGCGCTGCTCGAGGTCGGGGAGGTTTCGGAGGTGGTGCTTGGTGACGAAGGCCAGGGCCAGGTCGGCCGGGGCGATCGGGGCCTGGTCGAACTGGTCGGCCAGGTCGTCGAGGGCGTCGGGGAGGCGCTCGAGGGCGCTGACGGCGCAGGCAAAACGGAGATCGGTCGCGGTCTGGGCCATGCCGGTTGCTCGGGGGTGATGGGGAATCATAGCTTGTCGTCCGTGGGCGGGGGCGATCCGTCCGCCGGGACTTGTCCCCATGTTCCCTGTCGGCGCCCGGGCAAGGAAGAGGCGAGGGATCGGCGGATCAGGGCTGGGCGGGCTGGTCGCGGTTGGAGACGTGGGCGCAGGGCAGGGCCTTGCGGTGGGGGTGGCCGTGGAGGCCCGGGGGTTTGACCGGGTGGGGGGCGGGTTTATGCTGACGGGCCTGGAAAAAAGTCGACCCTCGCCGGGCTCGCTCACGGCGGTTTTTCTTGTCGGAGTGCGCGGCGGGGCGTTTTTTCCGCGACCAGGTGAGGATGGGGACGGGCGGCGAACTCGAGGAGAGTGCGATGCAGCTAGAGGCACCAAAGAGGCTACGCGTCGAGCACCAGACCGAAGCGGTGTTAGGCATGGAAGTTCTCCGGCCGAGGTTCAGTTGGTGGGTGAGCGACCGCCGGAGGGGGGCGGTGCAAAGCTCGTACCAGGTGCAGGTGTCGAGCCGCCCCCGCCCCCGCCCCCGGAAGGTTGAGCAAGTCGAGGAACAGGGGTGGGCGGACGTGTGGGACAGCGGGCGGGTGGCGTCGTCGCGGAGCGTGCTGGTGGAGTATGGGGGACGGGCGTTGCGGTCGCGGGAGCGGTGCTATTGGCGTGTGCGGACGTGGGATGGATTAGGTGTGATGTCGCCTTGGAGCGAGATGGCGTGGTTCGAGATGGGGCTGTTGGAGAAGTCGGATTGGGCGGGGAAGTGGATTGGTCTTCAACCGGGGGGAGATATTTCAGAGAGCCAGCCTTGCCCATTTTTGAGGCGGAAATTCATGGTCGCGCAGGGGGCGCGCGCGGGGCGCCTTTATGTGACGGCGAAGGGGGTTTATCGGGTGTGCCTGAATGGGCGGGTGGTGAGCGAGGATCGGCTCAACCCGGGGTGGACGGATTACGGGCAGCGGATTCAGTATCGGGTGTATGACGTGACGGGGCTGCTGCGCGAGGGGGAGAACGTGCTGGGCGCGGTGCTGGGGGAGGGGTGGTATGCGGGGCATATCCACCATGGGTTCCGGGTGTATGGGACGACGCCGATGCTGCTGGGTCAGGTCGAGTGGGTGGTGGGTGAGGGCGAGGAGGCGCGGCGCGAGGTGGTGGCGACGGATGAGGGGTGGGAGGGTCGGACGGGGCCGATCCTGAGCTCGGATCTGTTCATGGGGGAGCGGTATGACGCGCGGTTGGAGCTGGGGAAGTGGTGTGAGTACCCCCCGGCGGAGCCGGGGGCTGAAACGGCGTGGGCGTCGGGGTGGCGGAAGGTGGATGTGGTTGAGGCGTACCCCCCGGCGGAGCCGGGGGCTGAAACGGCGAGCGGCGGATCGTGGCCGCGGTTGGTGGCTTCGCCTGGGCCGGCGGTGCGGGCGGTGCAGGAGGTCCGGCCGGTGAAGATGACGGAGCCTTCGGCGGGCGTGTTCATCTTCGATCTCGGTCAGAACATGGTGGGGCATGTGAGGCTCAAAGCGAGCGGAAAAGAGGGGCAGACGGTGACGATCCGGCATGGGGAGATGCTCAACCCGGATGGGTCGCTGTACACGACGAACCTGCGGACGGCGCGGTCGGTGGATCAGTACACCTTCCGGGGGGACGTCGAGGAGACGTATGAGCCGACGTTCACGTTTCATGGGTTTCGGTTCGTGGAGGTGACGGGGCTGGGGGGAAAACCTTCATTGGAGACGGTGACGGGGATCGTGGTGCACTCGGAGATGGAGAAGACGGGCTTGTTCGAGTGCTCGGACGGGATGATCAATCAGTTGCAGAGCAACATCGTGTGGGGGCAGCGGGGAAACTTCGTGGACGTGCCGACGGACTGCCCGCAGCGGGACGAGCGGATGGGGTGGATGGGCGACGCGCAGGTGTTCGCGGCGACGGCGTGTTTTAACTATGACGTGGCGGGGTTCTTCGACAAGTGGCTCGAGGACGTGGCGGAGGCGCAGACAGCGGAGGGGGCGTTCACGGACTACTGTCCGGTGGGGATGGGGTCTGGTCCGGGGGCGGCGGCGTGGGGGGACGCGGGGGTGATCGTGCCTTGGGTGCTGTATCAGCACTACGGGGATGTCGGCGTGCTGCGGAGATATTACGCGGGGATGACGCGGTGGATCGCGTACATGAAGGAGCGAAGTCGGGACCTGATCCGGCCGGCGGAGGGGTACGGGGACTGGCTGTCGATGGGAGAAGACACGCCGAAGGACCTGATCGCGACGGCGTACTTCGCATCCAGCACGCGGCTGGTGGCGAAGATCGCGCGGGTGCTGGGGAAGGTGGAGGACGCGGAGCAGTATGAGGCGCTCTTCCGGGAGATTCGCGGGGCGTTCAATCGGGAGTTTGTGACGCCGGCGGGGCGCGTGGCGGGTGAGGCGCAGACGGGGTATGTGCTGGCGCTGCTGTTTGATCTGCTGCCGGAGGAAGGGACGCGAGGTGTGGCGATGCGGCAGTTGCTGGCGAATCTGGAGCGGCGGAAGGGGCATCTTTCGACAGGGTTCGTGGGGGTGCGCGATCTGCCGGTGGTGCTGACGGACGCGGGGAGGCATGACGTGGCGTTTCGGCTGCTGCACAAGCGGACGTTCCCGTCGTGGCTGTACCCGATCACGCATGGGGCGACGACGATCTGGGAGCGGTGGAACGGTTGGACGGCGGAGGCGGGGTTCGGCGATCCGGGGATGAACTCGTTCAACCACTATGCGCTCGGGGCGGTGGGGCAGTGGCTGTACGCACGCGTCGGCGGGATTGGGCCGAGCGAGGAACAGCCGGGGTTTGGGCACGTCGTGGTGGCGCCGCGGATCGACACGACCGAGGGGGAGGCGATCACTTGGGCGAGGGCTGAGCTCGCGACGCCGTATGGGGTCGTGAAAGTGAGCTGGAAGCGGGAGGGGTTGGCCTATCAACTCGACGTGACCGTGCCGGCCAACGCGACGGCGGAGGTGCACATGCCGGTGCCGAATTCGGGGCGCTGCCGGGAGAGCGGGGAATTGATCGCGCAGCACGGGGCGATCCGGCGGTTGACGCGGGCGGAGGGGCATGGGGTGTGTCACGTGGGGGCGGGGGCATACCATTTCACGGTGGAGCTGCCGGAAGTCGGCGGATGGTGAGAGAAGTCGAGCAGGGGGTGGGACGAACAGACGAGGGCATGTGATGAGTGATGCGGAGCGGGTGACGCCTCGGCAGAGGATGTTGGCGGAGCTGGACCGGCGGCCGATCCCGGGGGGAAGAGTGCCGCATTTTGAGCTGGTGTTTTTCTTGACGATGGAGGCGTTTGGGAAGGTGCATCCGTCGCATCGGAATTACGGGCAGTGGATGCAGATGACCGAGGGGGAGCGGGCGCTGCATCGGCGGGACATGGCGAGGGTCTACGTGGACACGGCGGAGCGGTATGAGCACGCGGGGATTCTGCTGCATCCGAACCCTTCGGGGCTGGAAGAGGAGATGCGGCTGATCGAGGCGGTGCGGGAGATGTCGGGGGATCGGTATGCGCTGTTCCTGCACGGGGACGCGACGTTCGGGATCCCGACGGGGCAAGACATGGAGCGGCTGAGCTTGATGATGGCGGAGCGGCCGGGGGAGCTCGACGCGTTGGGGGTGAGACGGGTGGATGAGGCGATCCGGCGGGGGGAGGCGCTGGCGAAACACGGGGGGTTGGATGGTTTCTTCCTTTGCGCGGACTATTGTTTCAACAGCGGGCCGTTCTGGCCGGTGGATCGGTTCGAGCGGATCGTGGGGAGGCATCTGAAGCGGCTGATCGCGGCGTACCGGTCGATGGGGTTCTATGCGGTCAAGCACACGGACGGGAACATCATGCCGATCCTGGATGTTCTGCTGGACGCCAACCCGCACGCGCTGCACTCGCTGGACCCGCAGGGGGGGGTGGACATTGCGGAGGTGGTCAAGAAGGTGAACGGGCGGGTGGCGTTGTGCGGGAACGTGGACTGCGGGCTGTTGCAGACGGGGACGGATGAGCAGTGCGTCGAGTCGGCGCGGTATGCGCTGCGGAACGGGATGAGGGCGGCGGGGTATGTGTTCGGGACGAGCAATTGCGTTTACACGGGGATGGAGCTGTCGCGGTATGAGTTGATGCTGGGGGTGTGGCGGAGGGAGGGGAGCAGGTGAGCAGACAAGGAAACCCAGGCATGGCAATGCCTGGGCTTGGCAGAGTGGGATCGAGTGGCAGATCACATCGGCTTGGAGGCTCGGGTGGGGCGAAGAAGGTAAGGAGGCGTGCGATGGCGAGGAGCTGGACGCGGGACGAGGTGCTGGAGCTGGGGCGGAGCTATCAGGCGATGTGCGTGCTGCTGGCGGGGGCGGAGTTGGAGTTGTATGACCTGTTGGCGGAGAAGAGCCTGTCGGCGCGGGAGGCGGGCGCGGCGGTGGGCGGGGATGAGCGGGGGATGACGATCCTGCTCGACGCGCTGGCGGGGTTGGAGATTCTTCAGAAGAACGGGGAGGGGTATCGGCTGGCGGGGAGCTTGGTCGAAGTGCTGACGAGCGGGGGGAGGCAGAGCGTGCTGGCGATGGTGCAGCATCAGGGGAATTGTCTGCGGCGGTGGTCGGAGTTGGCGCGGGTGGTGAAGGCGGGCAAGCCGGCGGGGCGCGGGACGAGCGTGCGCGGGGCGGAGAAGGACCACGCGGCGTTTATCGAGGCGATGGACAACATCTCGCGGCATGCGGCGGGGGAGGTGATTGAGGCGGTGGCGCGGGAACTGCCGGGCGGGCTTCCGGGGGTGAAACACGTGCTGGATGTGGGCGGGGGGTCGGGGACGTGGACGATCGCTTGGCTGAAGAAGTTTCCGGGGGCGCGGGCGACGCTGTTTGATCTGCCGGGGGTAATCCCGCTGGCGTGGGGACGACTGGGGGAGGCGGGGCTGCTCGAGCGTGTGCGGCTGGTGGAGGGGGATTTTGAGCGCGATGCGCTTCCTTCCGGGGGGGATGTGGCGTGGCTGAGCGCGATCATTCATCAAAACTCGCGGGAACAGAATCGGGCGCTATTCAAGAAGATCCGTGCGGCGGTGCAGACGGGGGGGCGTTTGCTGATTCGGGATATCGTGATGGAGGCGGATCGGACGCGGCCGGCGGCGGGGGCGCTGTTCGCGGTGAATATGCTGACGGGGACGCAGAACGGGGGGACGTTTACGCTGGGGGAGTTGGAAGAGGATTTACGCGCGGCGGGGTGGCGCGAGGTGCGGATGATTCGGCGGGATGAGGGGATGAACGCGGTGGTGGAGGCGAGGTAGAGCAGTTGAGCAGGGGAACAGTTGAGCAGGGGAAAGAATAAAGAAACCCAGGCATGCCATGCCTGGGCTTAGGATGGCGCGAAGGGGTGTAGCGTTACATGGGCTTGTCGGCGATGGTCTGGTCGTAGACGGCGAGGAGTTTTTCTTTGTCGAAGATCATCTCGGCGCGGGATAGGCCGACGATGTCGTAGGTGGGGGTGAGCTCGATGGCGTCGACGGGGCAGGCTTCCTCGCACATGCCGCAGAAGATGCAG
>JADZET010000269.1 GCA_020850375.1 Phycisphaeraceae bacterium
GCCCGCCCGGCCGCAGGCTGCTCGCATAACGGCGAACCCCCTCCAGGTTGTCCTGCTCGTCGAAGAAGCCGAAGCTGCCCTGCCAGTTGACGGCGCCGTCGAATTCCTCGGTGAAGTCGATCGACCGCAGGTCCGCCACGACAAATCGGCCAACCTGGCCGTCATGCTCGAACCGCTGACGCGCCCGCTGGACATAGGCCGGCATCAGGTCGACGCCCGTCACGCGCATCCCCGCCCGGGCCAGACATGCGGCGATCCGGCCCGCTCCGCATGGGGCGTCCAGCACCGCGTCACCCTTCTTGAGGTGCAGCGCCTTGGCGATAAACTCCGCCTCCTCGGCACCGGTGTCGTCGGCCTTAAGGCCATAACGTCTGTCGTAGTCCGCGAACCATTCCATGTTTTTGAGGCTACCACACCTTGCGTCGAGGAGCTATGCGGCAACGACATGACGCTACCGCGGTCGGACACGCCGTCAGAGCGCGATCTGATAGCGAAGGATGACTCTTCCCCGCGGGCGTGAGATACCCTCGCTCGTGAGAACTCCGCCGTTCTTCTGGATCACGCGAACGGAGGCCGTGTTCGTCCTGTCGCAGGTCAAGAGGACATCGCGTAGCCCCAGCAACCGGGCCTGTTCGAGCACACGGCTGAGAATGTAGGTGCCGTACCCTTTGCCCCGCTCCGTCGGCCGGACGGCGTAGCTGATGTGGCCGCCGTCGTCCCGCAACGCGTCGGTTAAACGATGACGCAAGCTGCACTCCCCGAGAATTCGGCAACCGCGCATCAGCAGAAACACGCTTGTCGGCACGCCATCGGGCGGAGAGCCTTGGCCGGTCCGCCAGGACAGGAGCCTGCGCACGCAGGCTTCGTAGTCCTCTTGGACTTCCTTGAGCAACCACTGCCCCCACGTCTCCCCGGCTGCCGCGTACTCCTGCAGATAAGAAATGCTCTCCAGACTGTGTGAGGCGTCGGGCTCAACGAACTGGAGTTCGTGAAGGTGCATGTTCTTCTTGTCGTCCCACACCCCAAACAGCGACCCTCATGTTACCTCGGCTTCGCCAGGTCGCGCATTGGGACCATGTTCCGGCCAAGCGTCTCGGTGTCCATGTTTCTCAGGCAGACGATGCCGGCATATAGGCCCTGACCATGTCGGCATATTGTCGAAGCACATTCCAATCGGGCGTGCTCGGATTCGACGGATAGACCCTGAGCACTTGGTCATCGACCCTGCGTGGGTGCACGTGAATGTGCAGGTGCGGAACCTCCTGAAAAGCGGCCGGCCCGATCGAGTGCCAGAGGCTGATGCCCTCGTTGGGAAAGGCCTGACTGACCGCCCGTGTGATCCTGCTCACCGTGGACATCAGCGCGGCCCCGGTGACGAAGTCGAGTTCGCGCACATCTGACAGGTGTCGGCGTGGCATCACCAGGGTGTGCCCCGGATTGAACTGCCTCAGGTCGATGAACGCCATGGTCAACTCATCGGCGTAGATGAAATGCGGCCGCTTCAGATCCGTGGCCAAGTCGCAGAAGATGCAATCCTTGCTCATGACATGCTCCTGGCGGTTGTGCCGCCACAAATACATGAAGCGATAGTCTATCTAGACGCTCGTTTTGTCACCTCTTTCGTCTACGCCTGAATCGTGCTCGGGCAATCAGCGCGATTGGGAAGATCAACAGAATGAGGCCGAAACACACGTAACAACCACCCAAGCCCCAGGACCGAGCGATCAGTCCGGTCATGACCATCAAAGATAGGCCAAAGGCCTCGTTGATCAGACTCGCCGCAGACAGCGTCGTGGCCCGGCTGGCAGAGCTGATCGATCGCTGCAATCGGCCTTCCATGATCACCTCGAGCGGTGAAAGCATGAAGTAGGAGAGGATAATCAGGCAGGTCATTATCTTACACGGATAGAGGCCGACGATCACGAGCAGCAGGCCGACCGCCGCGGGGATGAGCCATTCCAGGATCGGTCGGCGACCAAGACGACAAGCCAGTAGTTTTCCGGACGATTCAACGACCGCCCTTACCGCCATCAGCCCTCCCAGAAGATACAAAGGCACGCCGACCAGGGTGTAGTAAAGAGGATCGTACTCGTCCATCACACCCAGGACGTCCGCGGTCAACAGCAGAAACACCAGCGCCTGCCGAAAGGCATGGTTAAAGCAGACCTCGCGCCAGGCATCAGCGATGTGGCTCAGGTAACGACTCCCGCTGACGAGGTGAACTCTCGGCGGGTCCGTCAGGGTCAAGGCCACCACAAAGGCAAGCAGCAGTGGGACCATCGAGAAGAGCAGCACCGCCTCCATGTTCCAATGAGCAATCAGGCCGCCCGCGACAGATGCGGCGCCATAGGCCCAGGACTTGAGAAAGAGCTGGCATCCCCGGATCTTCTCGTACTCGCACTGCCGGCCCCACACGGCGAGCTGGTCGTAGAGCAGAGCCTCAAAAGTTCCAGACATCGACGTGCCGCTGATGCTCCAGAGCAGAAACCCCAGGGCCAACAGCAGGAACGAATCGCCAGCCCAGTACCAGATGACAAGGCTCGCAAGATCCACCAGCGGCGCCCACAGGAGCAGGCCGCGCCGGCTCCAATGATCCGCTAACGCCCCCGAAGGAACCTCCAGCAGCGCGCTCGAAAGACTCCACCACGTCAGCAGCAATGAGATCTGCAGGATACTCATGCCCCGTGACTGGAACAGAATGGAGTAGACCGGGTAGACGAACATCGAGGCCATCAGGCATGGGTAAAGGGCAAGACGAATCAAGACCATCCGGTGAGACGCCATGAAAGATCTCCCTCAAAAGGAATAAACGAATGGGACCGAAACGAATGGATCGCGCTTGCCCAGAGGGAGGACCACGGGCACGGGCAAACAGCGACAGAGGATGAGCCCCATCGCGGCCGCGAGGGCGGCGATAGCTGCCGCAGGACTTCGTTGATGGGGAAGACGATACATGCTCCGCGAGCGGGGAATGCTCGGGAGCAAAGAGCAGATTCGCGAGGCGGAGCCCTCGCGTCAGACAGACGGCCAGCAGGCTAACCTAACGTCAATAGAACGGCAGCATGTGCGGCATCGTACCCCTGTGCTTGAGCCGATGCCATCTGATTTTGCTCAGGACGATACCGGACGACTCGCAGCCAAACGACCTCCGATGCTCACCGTTGCGCCTGGCTCGATCCCCCCCAAACAAAAGAGGCCGCCTTCGCAGCCCCTTTTCTCTCGGTTGTATGTTTCGACTCAAGAGTCTCGACCCATCACCGCCGCCGGCGGAGCAGCACGCCCGCGCCGCTGACCAGCAGCAGCGTCGTGCCCGGCTCGGGCAGGACCTCGCCGTGGGAGAAGATGCACTCACCGGTGGCCGAGGAGATCCGGATGATCGAGGGCTCGTTGTTGGTCACGCCGTTGTCCCAGTGGGTGCCGATGCCCGCCGTGGAGCCGTGGTAGCCGCCGTTGTCGAACTGCGTGACGTAGAACGCGCAGTCCGGGCCGACCGCTGCCAGGTCGCCGTAGGCGCCGCTGCCGGTGGCGATGTCGGTGATCGTCGGGGCGCCCAGATAGCCCGGGCCCAGGATGTACCGCGTGATGGTGCCGTCGTTGTTGTTGCTGAAGAGGGAGTTGGCCATGGGCCCGTCGCCGAAGGCCAGGCCGTCCGGATAGTGCGGGGTGGGGAACATGTTCACCACGCTGCCGGTGTTGCTGATGATGATCAGGTTGCTGAGGGTCTGACCGGCCAGGGCGATCTCACCGGTGGGGCTGGCTTCGATGTCGTCGATCAGGCCTGCGGCGGAGTAGATCCAGGTGTTGGTCCCGCCGACAGGGTCGTAGATGTAGACGTCGCTGGGGGTCGGGCCGGCGCAGTAGGCGATCCGGCCGTCGGGCAGGGTGGTGATGCCGTAGCCCGTGCCCGCGACGGTGCCGCCGATCGTCTGGGCGGGGGCGGCCCAGTTGCTCGGGTCGAACCTCTGCAGGCCGATCTGCGTGGTGGTGTAGACGTAGCCGTCGTGCCCGTTGGTCATGCCGTAGCCGGTCGAGCTCAGGCCCGCGATCGGATGCGACACCCAGCCGTGAATGGCTGTGCCCTGGTGCACGGCGTTCTGAGTGGCGCTGTACTCGAGGATGTTTGAGCCGTCCTTGGTCAGCAGCAGACCGCCGCTGGTCCACGCCATGCCGGGACCGCCGACGAGCGGGCCCGAGTAGATCTCCTGCACGTAGGCTGGATCGAGATACGAGTACTGCACCGCCTCCGCCCTGCCGACAAACAAGCACAATGCGATCACCGCCGCGAAAGAAGCCAAAGCTTTCATAGCCCTACCTCCTGATGGCAGACATGATGCCAAGACATACCGACCGTACCTGGGGAACATCCCCAGCTTTCTCCAAAGGGAACCGCTCAGATGTAAATGGCGCTTCTCCCCTCCCAGGGTGACGCGACATGAACGAAACCGCTGCATGCAACATAAATACGCGCATCCTACGAGTCAATGATGATTTATAATAATTAAACCAGAGTCAATTATCCGATCCGCGACGGATTCGCCCGCGTAGGCGCAGGGTCAGTCAAGAGTGTGATAGGGATGCTGATATCCGCCGCAACAGAGCAATCGCCGCTATGGACAGCCGCATCGCAGCAAATCGGTGTGACATGGCATTCACGCGCACAACGAGGTCACGTCGCTATTTCGGCCGGGACGCCCAGACGCTCGTACTGCTCCGGCGGGGCGTCGGCCTGACGCATCAGGCGCACGAGGTGATCAGTCATCCTTTGCACCACTTGCGGGTCCTGAAGCGGCCGCTCCTCGCGGGGGTCTTCCTGCAGATCGAAGAGCATCGTCGGCAGGCGGTCGGCATTGCGGCCCACCCAGTGGCCGCCGTGGCCGGTCCTCATCACCGGGCAGCCCTTGGTGAATGAGAAGCCCGGGTGCATCTGAGCCGTCTTGAGCTCGTTGGGGGAGAAGGCCGCCTTCATGTGCGCGGGCATGAGCGTGTACTGGTAGACCGGGCCGTTGACCATGCCCGACGGGCCTCGCATGTAGACGTAGCGGCCGTCGGTGACGTTGACGTGCCCGCCGTGCAGGCCGAAGATCGCCGCCTCGCGCACGGGCGTGTCGTCGGCCACGGCCTGCGCCAGCGGCCTGCCGAGCATGTCGGGCGTGGGCGCAAGGCCGAAGTATTCCAGCAGCGTCGGCCCCAGATCGATCGCCGGCTGCACCAGCGCGGTGCGCCGCTCGGCCCGCGTACGGCAGCGCGGGTCCCAGACGAAGAACGGCGTGTTGGCCAATTCCTGGTACCACGGCTGCCAGCACTTGGCCCAGCAGTCGTGCTCCCCGAGCATGAACCCGTGGTCCGTCCAGACCACGAGCATCGTGTCGTCCCACAATTTCAATTCGTCCATCGCGTCGAGCACGCGCCCGAGCTGGGCGTCGCACATGCTCAGCAGCGCCGCGTATTCCAACCGGCAGTGCTCGAGCTCCTCGCGTGACTCTGTGACCTTGCGGTAGGCCGGCCAATCGAAGTGCTTGCCCGTGTACTTGTGGGGGTAGAGGTCCTTGTACTTCTGCTGGGTGAAGAAGGGCTCGTGGGGATCAAACGTCTCGATCTGGAGCAGCCAGTTGTCCTGCTCGAGATTGCGGCGCATGAAGTCGATGCCGGCCGAGATGGTCTTGACCTGCGGCTGATCTTCCTCGCGCTTCATGCAGGCGCGGTTGATCCAGTCCTGCCGCCAGTTGGACCAGACGCGGTCCTTCTGCCGCTCCTGCGGGATCGCCTCGGGCTCAAAGGGGTCGGCCACCTGCCCGATCCACGGGTCGCCCTCCTGCCCCCGGAAGCACTCCCACGTGGAATACTTGGTGTGATAGTTGCCCGAGCCCTCTTCCCAGTAGTGGTAGTGATCCGAGGCCAGGTGCGAATAGACGCGGTTCTCGCGCAGGATGCGCGGCACGGAGTCGTCAAAGGGCTCGAGCGGGCCCCAGCTTCGGTGCAGGAAGTTGGGCCGGCCCGTGTGGAAATCGCGGCGTGCGGGCATGCAGGGCATCGAGCAGACGTAGCTGCGCTCGAACGTCACCGTCCGCTCGGCCAGGCGTTTGAAATTGGGCGCCACCGTCCAGTCACACCCGTAGGGCGGGAGCATGTGGCGATTGAGCGAGTCGAACATCAGCACGACGGCCTTCATGCCAAGACCTCCTCCCCCGTGACCATTAACGAGACATCAGACGCCCACGCCCGCGAGCTCGACCTCCGCCCGGCAGAGCACCTCGCGTGCAGCCTCCAGTTTACTGGCATCCAGGGCCGGCGGCTCGTAGCGGGCGATCGATTCCCGGCAGTAGGCGGCGATGGCGTCGAGCAGTTTGGCCTCGATCTCCCGCTCAGCCGCCTCGCCCGACCAGCCCGTGCGGTCCAGCCAGCGGGGGTACCACTGCTCCCCCCGGAAGTTGGCGAGCGTGTGATCGGTCTCAAGAAAATCCTTGTGCTCGCCGCGCATGACCTGCTCAATCAGGTCCACGGCCAGGGCCTCGGAATTGATCTCAAATCCTTCATAAAACCGGCCGATGCCGCGGAGGAAGTCCAGCTCGAGCAGGTGCTGCACGGGGCAGTAGTCCTGGCCGGCTGAGAGCAGCCCGTCGCCCATCAGGTGCCCGTAGCCGCGCATGGGCGAGGCGATCAGGGGCAGCATCTTCTCGTACACCGCGCGCAAGCCCGGCGTCTTGGCGTCGATGTAGTTCACGGCCGTGCCCACGGGCATGCCGAACTGCCGCCAACAGACCTCGATCGCCGCCAGGTCCTGCAAGAGCGCCTCGGGCGAGCCGAAACAGACCTGCGAGCTGCGCATGTCCAGCGAGCCGCTGCAGACCACGCCGTAAGCGGGAATCTTGGGGTCGAGCAGGTAGTAGATCACCCAGCCGGCCATCAACTCTGCCGCCGCGACCACGGCCGTGCCGGCGATCGTCACCGGGGTGGACATCCCGCTGATGGGCATCGTGCCCGAGAGGTGCGGGGCGCCGAACCGACTTTTCTCCATCATGCAGCCGATGACGCGGCCGCTGAAGATCAGGGGTGCGACGGAGAAATCACATGCGGCGTAGAGGCGGGCGTCCTTCCCGCCGCCGTAGATCTTGCCCAGCTCGGCCATGTACTTGACCGTCTCGGGATAGAGCACCTCGCCGCTGCCGATGGGTTTGTCGGTCAGCTCCATGCGCGTGACGGCGTTCCAGATCGGCTCGACCGGCGGGGAAATGTCGGCGCAGGTCAGCGCCTGGCCCACCTGGCCGAACTCGTCCGCCGTGTGGGCGAGCTTGACCATGTCACGCACGTCCTGAGCCGTGGCCAGCCGGCGTTTGCAGCTGGGCCACTCGAGCAGGTGCGGATGCGAGCCCATCTGGGCGATGCGGAAGTCACGCGTCCAATTCTCCGGAAGGCTCGCCTTGAGATTGCGGTCGGGCCGGCTGAACGTGGCGAGCATGTCCTGGATCAGTTTCTCGGTGAAGTAACAGCGCTGGGCGGAGCGATCGACCCGGCAGCCGGCGCCCTCGAGCCTGCCGAGCATCGCCTCGTGCTCGATCCGCGCCCCGGACTTGGTCAGGAGCCGCATCACCGCATCGGCCATCGCCTTGAGGGATTGATCGTCGAGGATCCGCCACGCCTGTCCGGCCAGTTGAAGTGCCATGGGGGCAACATAGCCCCGCGGCGCGGCATGGACAATCGCCTGGGCTTAAAAGACCTGGCTGATTTGATGGATGATTTGGCTCGGCGGCGTCACATCTGCCGGTAGGGCCGCTTGGGTCGGCCGTCGCCGTTGGTCACGGGCAGGGTGCCGGGGGCGCCGGGGCGGGGCATGAGCTGGCCGGGGTCGATGCCCACGCGGGTGCCCTCGGCCGTGGTCGCCGCGGCCGCGGGGTGGATGTCCAGTTGTTCGAGCCAGGCGGCTCGGCGGTTCTCGGCGAAATCCTTGATGAACCGCACGCCCTCGGCCACGTCGTCGGTCACCTGGAACAGGTCCATGTCCTGCGGGCCGATGTAGCTGAACTTCTCGAGCATGGTCCCGCGGACCCAGTCCAAGAGGCCGTCCCAGAACTCGTGGCCGATGCAGATGACCGGGAACGGCTCGATCTTGAGCGTCTGGATGAGCGTGAGGCTCTCGAAGAACTCGTCCATCGTGCCGAACCCGCCGGGGAAGATCACGAAGCCCGAGGCGTACTTGACGAACATCACCTTACGGACGAAGAAGTAGCGGAAGGTGAACGAATCGGTCTGGAAGGGATTGGGCTGCTGCTCCATGGGCAGCGCGATGTTCAGGCCGATGGACTTGCCGCCGGCCTCGAAGGCGCCGCGGTTGGCGGCCTCCATGATGCCCGGGCCGCCGCCGGTGATGACGGTGAACTTGTTCTCGACGAGCAATCGCCCGCAGGC
>JADZET010000270.1 GCA_020850375.1 Phycisphaeraceae bacterium
ACGTCGCCGTAGAGGTTCTCCAAGAGCAGCATGTCGAACTGGCCGGGGTTCTGGACCATCTTCATGCAGCCGGCGTCGATGATCAGCTCCTCGTACTCGATGTTGGGGTAGTCGCGGTGATGCTCCCGGCGGGCGCAGCGGAGGAAGAGCCCATCGGTGATCTTCATGATGTTGGCCTTGTGGAAGACGGTGATCTTCCGCCGCTTGCGCTGCGTGGCGTAGCGGAAGGCCCAGTGGGCGATGCGGGAGCAGGCGGCCTCGGTGGCGACCTTCATGCTCATCACCACGCCCTGGGTCAGCTCGTTCTCGACGCCGCTGTAGAGGCCCTCGGTGTTCTCGCGGATGATCACCAGGTCCACCCCCTCGAAGCGGGTGGGCACGCCGGGCATGCTCCGCACGGGGCGGACGGCGGCGTAGAGGTTCAGACGTTTGCGCAGGCCGACGTTGACGGAGGTGAACCCGCCGCCGACAGGGGTGGTGCAGGGGCCCTTCAGGGCGATGCCGCGCTGGACGATGGCGTCGAGGGTGGACTCGGGCAGGACGGTCATGCCCTTCTCCAGGGCGCTCAGGCCGGCGTGATGTTCCTCCCATTGGATGGGCGCGTCGGCCTTCTCCAGGACGCGACGGGTGGCGGCGGCGACTTCAGGGCCGATGCCGTCCCCGGCGATCAGCACGACTTGATGCACGGGCATGGGGATTCGCTTTCGTGAAAAAACAGGGGAACATCGGGGGTCGTCGGGGCCGGGCTCCGTGAGCCCGGATCGGACTCGCAGAGTCCGGCTCGGACGAGCGGGGGGGGGCGACTGTTACCCCCGCGTGAGCTGCCGGGCCGCGGCGGCCTGCTCGGCGGCGCGCTGGCGCAGGATGTCGAGCATGTCGCGGACCTCCTGGGCCATCTTGGTGTTGGGGAATTCGCGGATGATCTGCTGGCCGACGTCCAGGGCGCTGGTCCACTCCTTGTCCTGGACGAAGAGCTTGAACTGCACGCCGAGGTTGTCGCGTTTCTTGCCGATCACGCCGCGGGCCGTCTCGCGGAACGGCTCGGCCTCGGCCTCGGAGAGGTAGCGGTCGAGCTCCTTGAGGAGGGTCATGGCCCGCTCGACATCCTCGCGGCCGGCGGCGGTGAGGAACTCACGCTCGAGCTGACGCTTGCGGGCGTCGTAGGCGGCGCGGATGCGTTGTTCGAGGTCCTTGGCCCGCGGGTCGTTGGGGAACATCCGCTGGACACGCCCGACCTCGGCGTAGGCCTGGTCCCAGGCGAACTTGGCGATCAGCTCGTCGAGACGGCTCAGGTGGACCTGGATCTTGCCCGCGGCGCCGTCGGCGTCCTGCTGGAGGATCTCGTCGCGCAGGACCTCGGCCTCCTCGCGATAGCCGTAGACCTGGCCGAGGTGGTCGATGGCCGTCAGGGCGGCGTCGCGATCGCCGCCGGACCGCTCGTCGCGGATGGCCTGGCGGAGGACCTGCCGCTCGGCCTGGCGATTGGCGACGCGCTTGGCGGTGTCGCTCATGAGCTGACGATCGTGGATGGACGAGAGCAGGATGTTCATCTCGTGCTGGGCGGCGGCGAGCTCCTGAAGCTGTGCGACCTTTGTGCTCCAGGCCAGGCGGAGCGAACCGACGAGCAGGGCCGCGAGGCTCAGGAAGCCGCAGGCGAAAGCCAGCGTCATCAGCACGCCGCGGATCGTGTCCGCGTCGGCATTCAGCGCCGGTGACGGGGGCATCGACGTGACCAACAGTGCGGTCACAACAGCCAAGACCAAGCCCAGCAGCAGCATCACCCACCCGCTCAGTGGACGACGCGGTGGCGTGGGCAAGGGTTGCGTGTAGGAGGCCGATGAGCTGGACGTGGGGTTGACGGTCAAGGCGGTCACTCCTGCGAGGCTTGTCGGTTGGGCGAGGCGTCCAGTTTTCCTGACCACCGGAGTCACTTCCGGGGGCGGGGGCGGCTAGCAGCCGGGGGTGGGTTGGCAGGTCCCGTTGCCGCAGTCGAAGCTCACCGGGATCAGGCAGATGAACTTCAGCGGCTCGTGGCCGACGTTGCGGAACTGGTGCTTCTCGTTCGGCGGCATGAAGACCACGTCGCCGGGCTGCAGGGGGCGGATGGTCGAGCCGTCGAGCCCGCCGACGACCTGGCCCGAGCCGGCAAGGACGACGATCTCGTGCTCGTAGTTGTGCTGGTGCAGGGGCGTGCAGCCGCCGGGCTCGACCTCGAACTGCCGCATGCCGAAGGTCGGGGCGCCGTCGGCACGCCCCACCATGACACGCATCTTCACGCCCCGCGCCCCGGGCATGGTCATGGTTTCGTCACGCACCTGCTCAGCACGGCGGATCAGCATACGCCTGGCTCCTGCGGGCCTCATTGTAGCGGGGAATCGGGCCCCGGGAACAGGGATGGGACCTGTACGCCAAGGGATTTAGGTGTGTGATCGTCATCAGAGCCGGGCTCTGTGAGCCCGGACCGGACTCGCAGAGTCCGGCTCGGACAAACCCATCGTCCACCCCCTATCCCCAACGGATTGTTCGTCCGCAGTGTTTGCAGGGGCCTTGACCGGCCGCCTGCCCGCCCGTGCCCGGACGCCAACCGGCGAGGACGGCGACCGCCAGGGCATGCAGGCATAGCCCCTGAGGGGCCGCCGGCGCCAGTGTCCATCGCTGGCCGTCGGGCGCGTCGGCGGGACACGTGGATTTCGTGATGCCGGGGGTGGGGACAACCTCCAGCCAGTCCTGCGCCGGGGGATGGGGCGTTTTCTTGATGGGCTTGGTCGTGCCCTCGGCTGACAGGGCGTCGGTGACGATCACGTCCTCGCCCATGTCCAGGCATTGATTGACCAGCTCGTCGGCCCGGGCGTTGAACTCGCGGCGGACGTGCTCGATCTGCCAGGCGCCGCGGGGCCGGCCCGAGCCGTAGGTCGCATCAAGGTCGGCCAGGGTCTGCATGACCTCGGCGTAGAGCGGCTGGAGGTCGGCCGACTTGACGCGGTACTCGCCCAGGACCTGGCGGACCATGAGCTGCGAATCGCTGCGAATATGGATGACGCCCCCGGAAGAAACGGACGAGGCGGCGAGGATGGTACGGGCGATCTCCAGAGCCTTGAGCAGGCCGCGGTACTCGGCGACGTTGTTGGTGGTCCGGCCCAGGAAGTAACCGGCCTCGTGGAGCACTTTGCCCGTGTCCTGGTCGCGGATGGTCACACCGACGGCCGCTGGGCCTGGGTTGCCGCGCGACCCGCCGTCGACGTGGATCACCAGGGTCATGTGTCAGGAACTCCCACTTCGGGGGGAAAAAAACGGCCGCGATCACTTCGCGGCGCGTCGGGGCATGTGAATTATCGTCCAGGCAAGGCCAAACGGGCCAGCTTTGGGGCGGCTGGCTGTTCTCAGCGGCGCGAGTCCGCGCCCTCGTTCAGGGCCGACTTGAGCTGGTCTGCCACGTAGAGCAGCCGGCCGCAGTTGGGGCAGATCGCCGGCTTGTCGTTCTTGCTCAGCAGCGAGTTGAGCAGCTCCACCGGGATGCTCATATAACAACCGCCACAGGTGTACTCCATGTGGCGGCGGTCTTCTTCAATCACTTCGGCCATGGCCCCGTCGTCGTGGGTGCGGGCGGCCTTTTCGTAGATCTCCAGCAGGTCGGGGCTGAGCTGCTCGGACGCGGTCTGGCGTGCGGCGGTGAGCTTCTCGAGGTCGTGGCCCAGGTCGGCCTTGGATTTCTCGACCTCCTGCTCGGACAGGGCGGTGAGCTTGATCTGCTCGGCCAGACGGGCCTCGACGTCGCGAACCAGGCCGGCGAAGCGATCAACCTCCTCCATCCGGCCCAGCGCCTGCTCCTCGAGCTTGCCCTTCTCGATCTTGAGGGTGTTGACCTCCACCAGCAGGGCCGAGTATTCCTTGTTGTTCCGCACCGCGTTCATCTGCTGGCGCAGGTGCTCGACCTTGGCCTCCATGTCGCGGGCCTGGTGCTCGAAGCTCTGGGCGTTGGCCTGGGCGGCGAGGTGCTGCTGGGTCAGCTCGTTCTTCTGCTGCTGGAGCT
>JADZET010000271.1 GCA_020850375.1 Phycisphaeraceae bacterium
GTGGCGTTGCCGGCGGTGCACGTGGACGAGCCGACGCTGAACATGACGTTCCGCATCAATGATGGGCCGTTCGTGGGCAAGGAGGGCAAGTACGTCACGAGCCGGCAGCTCCGCGAGCGGCTGATGAAGGAATTGCAGTCAAACGTGGCGTTGCGCGTCGAGGAGCGCGGGGACGAGTTCATCGTCTCGGGGCGCGGGCTGCTGCACCTGGGGATTCTCTTAGAGAACATGCGGCGCGAGGGGTACGAGCTGTGCGTGGGCAAGCCGCAGGTCATCTACCACATGGACCACGGCCGACGGCTCGAGCCGATCGAGATCCTGATGATCGACACGCCGACGCAGAGCGTGGGGTCTTCGATGCAGCTGCTGGGCGATCGGCGGGCGGAGATGGTCAAGATGGACCGGCGGGGCAGCCGGACGATGCTCGAGTTCACGATCCCGGCGCGCGGGCTGATCGGGCTGCGCAGCCGTCTGCTGACGGCGACGGCGGGCGAGGCGATCATGCACCACCGATTCGACTCGTATGGGGAATTCCGCGGGCCGATCGGGGGGCGGAACAACGGGGTGATGATCGCGACGGAGACGGGGCAGGTGACGGCCTACGCGTTGGACCAGCTCTCCGATCGCGGGTCGATGTTCGTCAGCCCGGGCGAGCAGGTCTATGAAGGTCAGGTCGTCGGTGAGCATTGCAAGGACAACGACATCGTGGTCAACGCGGTGCGGCTCAAGAAGCTGACGAACATGCGTGCGGCGAGCAAGGACGCGACGGTGGTGCTCAAGCCGGCGCGGAAGCTGGCGCTCGAGGCGGCGTTGGAGTACATCGAGCTCGACGAGCTGGTGGAGCTGACGCCGCAGTCGATCCGGATGCGGAAGATCGGGCTGAAGGAGGCGGACCGTCGGCGCGACGCGCGGCGGTACGCGTCGGTGGAAGTCTAAGGCCAATTGTCAGTTGAACGAGGATGTGGACGCGGCGATCTTCGATCGCCCGCTAAACGTCTTACGCTGCCAACGGGAGTTAACTTCCGGGGGGGTGGAATGCCGGCGACTGGACTCGAACCAGTGACCTAGGGCTTATGAATCCCTCGCTCTAACCAACTGAGCTACGCCGGCTTAGGGGCGGGCGAGGCGGTGATTTGTCGGCCGCGATCGCCTGCGGGGATAGAAGATTCATCCTACCACCATGGCGTGGATTGGCAAGCCAAAGGGGTTGCGGTCTCCGGCCCTGGGCCATGACTTCCGGGCGTAGCAGCGTCGATACGGACGCTCGGTGTGGTTATCGGGCGGAGGCGGGGTGAGATTCACGACCGATGCGCGGGCGGGCCGATATTTCGGGCAGGTCAGGAAGGTCCGACATGCTCCGCGATCCCGGTCACGAGCCCATGCGGTGTTGCCCGTTCATCGACCGGGAGGACCCCCGGTGCGCTGCCCATTTTTCACTGCCGCGGCTGGCCCAGGCGTTCGGGATCTGCGTCAACGACTACGCGAGGTGTGCGACCTATCGGGAGCTCTGTCTTGAGCGGCCAGGCAGCCAGATCGTCCTCCGCATCAAGGGCCGACCGCTCGCGGGTTTCACCGCCGGCTGACGGGGCGCGGGCGGTGATCGCCAGGCCGGCCGAGGCCGAGTCGATGGCGGTCGCGTTCGAGAAACCCCTCAAACAATTCCTGAGCTACTGCAAGGTCGAGTGCGGGTTCGCACCGGCGACGCTGCGCGCCTACGCGACGGATTTGGTGGAGCTGCAGGCGTTCCTGGCCGGGCGGGGGGACGCGGACTGGTCGAGGCTCGACGCGAAGCGGCTGACGGATCACCTGATGGCGTTGCACGAGCGGGGGCTGGCGGTCAGCTCGATCGCGCGGCACGTGGCGACGTTCCGGGTGTTCGGGCGGTTCATCGAGTGGGCCGGGGTGGTCGCGCACGATCCGGCGGAGCAGTTGCAGCAGCCCAAGCTGTGGCAGCGCGTACCGACGGTGCTCGGGGCAAGCCAGGTGCAGGCGCTGCTGGCGGCGCCGCGGGCGAATGACGCGCTGCGTCCGCGGGACGTGGCGATCCTCGAGATGCTCTACGCGGGGGGGCTGCGGGCGAGCGAGCTGGCGGACCTGGACGTCGATCGTCTGCACCTGGAGCTGGGGGTGGTGCGGGTGCTGGGCAAGGGCAACCGTGAGCGGGTGTTGCCGCTGGGCAAGCCGGCGTTGGCGGCGGCGGAGCAATACCTGCGGGAATTGCGTCCGAAGCTGCTGCGTCCGGACCGGCCGACGGGACGGCTGTTCCTATCACGGACGGGCCAGCCGATCACGCGGATCGTGGTCTGGCAGGTGGTCAAGCGCTGCGCCAAGGCGGCGGGGCTGCGGGACGTGCACCCGCACACGCTGCGGCACTCGTTCGCCACGCACCTGATCGCGGGGGGTGCGGACCTGCGGCTGGTGCAGGAGCTGCTGGGGCACTCGAACATCAAGACCACGCAGATCTACACGCACGTGGACCGTTCACGACTCAAGCAGGTGATCAGCCAATTTCATCCGCGGGGATGACGCGGCAGGTATGATGGGCAGGCGGATGAGGTCCGCTCGCGGGGATCAGGCATGCGGTGCAACATCGATGCACAGGGCAGATCGGTTCGGCTGGCGGTGGGGTTGGTGGCCCTGGCGGCGGGGTTCATCCTGATCATCTACGCCCGGCGGGGGATCTTCGGCGACGCGTGGGCGTGGCCGCTGGGCATCTTCCTGGTGATGATCGGGGGGTTGGCGATCTTCGAGGGGTACGTCGGCTGGTGCGCGCTGCGGGCGATGGGGATCCGGACGAAGGTGTAGGCCGTCCGGGCCGGCGGATCGTCTTCACATCCGGAAAACATTGAGGTTCACTTCTCGTCGATACGCAGGGCCTGGCTCTGCATCTGGTCGCGCATGGTCCTGGAGAAGGATCGGCCCTCCATCTTGACCTGGGTCTGCAGGACGGTCAGGCGGTTCTGGTTGTGGCCGACGGCCTGGCCGCGCGACAGGTCCCACATGGTCTGGCCCTGGGCGGAGCCCTCTCTGAGCTTGATGTCGATCTTGGCGCCTGGGGGGAGGTGGGGGGGCCTCTTGGGCTCGAAGCGGACCTTGGCGGTGGAGGTGACGGTGGCGACGGGGATCGAGGCGATCTGCTCGACGCCGGCGAGTTCGTAGTGCTGGTCGAGGGTGAAGATGCCGGCCTCGTGGGTGGACTCGATGGAGAAGTCCCAGCTCCTGCCGACGAGGGCGTCGGCGGGCGCGGCCGGGAGCAGGGCCAGGTCGTAGGCGCTCTCGATGAAGTCGCGGTCGTCGACCATCTCGGCCAGTTCGGACCCGACGTCCCGGCGGATCTTGTCGACGCCGACGACCTTGCCGACCGTGCCGTCGGCGGCGACGGTGAGCTTGACCGGGTTGGCGGCCAGGGCACGGAGGATCGTGTGCAGCTCGGCCGGCTCGCCCTGGCTCTGACGGCTGTCGATGACCTTGCGGTCATCCTCGCCGGTGAGGGTGACCTTGATCCAATCGATTGATAGGGTGCACTCGGCTGAACCGTCGGGGCGGACGGTGTCGACACGCCAGGTGGACTGGGCCTCGATGAGCATCTGGTGGCTGGCGGTGTTGGATCGGCCGTCGAACTCGAAGGTCTGCTCGACGTCGCGCTGGGTCCAGAGGTCGTAGCGGGCGGTCTGGCCGGCGACGAACCGGGGGCGGAGGTCGACGGTCTGGTCGTCGGCCCGCGCGGCGGCAGGGCGAGAGGACAGCACCAACACCGCGAGCAGCAGCGTGCTGGCGATCCGTCGCGGGGCCGGCGCGGGGCGGGCGAAGATCTTCATGAACGACTCCCTCGTCGAGGCGCCACCGTGGGCCGTCTAGAACGGCAGGTCCCACGCGCCCATCTGGGGCTGGATGGCGTCGGGTGCGGGGTGTTTGAGCCACTGGACGCGAGTGAGCCGCCAGGCCCGCTCGCGGTCGTTGGGGCTGGGTGCGTCGCGGCGCCAGGTCAGCAGCCAGCGGGTCCGCAGGGGACGTCCCTCGGCCGGGCCGCGGACGAAATGGCTGACGACGTCGATCATGCAGACGCCGACGACAACGGCCCGAACCTCGGCGTCCACGATGTCGAGCTTGTGCCGGCCGACGGTGTAGCGCTGATCGAGGTTCTCAAGGATCTGGAGCATCTGGGGGACGGTCAGCCAGGCGTCGCCGTCGGGGCCCAGGAGCACGGCCTGGGGGTCGAAGATGGACCGGAGCGTGCCGGGGTTGACCGGCCCGGCGACCCGGACGAGCTGACGGGTGCGGGCGACGAGCTGCTCGCGGGCGGTCTGGACGCAGATGGCCAGCGCGGGCGTGCCGAGGCAGCCGACGAGCACGACGCCCAGGGCGGACCAGGCGAGCGACCGCCGGCCGATCTGGCGGGCGAGCCACATCAACAAGCCGGCCAGCAGACACGCCAGGGCGGCGACGGGCCAGGGATTCTCGAGGAAGTAGTGCGCCCAGAACGGGGCCGGGGCGATCAACGACACACTCATGACGACCATCATAACGGCCGGGAAGAGGGGCGGCGATCTTTTGCGCCTGGTCAACCCTGATGCATGACGGCGAGAATGACCATCGTTCAGAAGCCCCCTTCAAGAGCCGGGTGTTACTGTTCCGATAACCAGACACAGCCGACATGAGTCCCTCCTCCGAGAACAACGCCATCTGGCAGGCCAACCTCGCGCGCATCCAGCGTCTCGACGCGGATCTGGCGAGTCGCCTTGAGGCGACGCAGCCCGCGAGACTGATTTGGCAGACCTCGCGGCAGGGCATGGCCAGCGCGGCGATCGAACCGCAAGCGTCGGCCGGCCCGGACACCGCATCGCCCATCACGGGGGGCAGGGCGGTGTGGTTGGCCAGCCGGTTCGACCCCCTGGCCGAGGCCAAGCAGCTTCTGTCGGGGGTGGACCTGCAGAAGCACGCGACGGTGATCTTCCTGGGCCTGGGGCTGGGCCACCATGTGGCGGAACTGGCGACGAGGGCGAGCCAGGGCACGCTGATCATCGTGTACGAGCCGGACCTGTCGCTCTTGCGGGCGGTGCTCGAGAAGATCGACCACACGGGCTGGTTGAGCCGAGGCAACCTCATCCTGGCCGACGACCTGGTGGATCGGCCGACGATCCTGACCCGGCTCGATGAACGCATGAGCGTGCTGACGCTCGGGACGGTGCTCGTCACGCACCCGCCGACGCGGCAGAGGCACGGGGCGAAGCTGACAGCCTTCGGGGCGATGATGGCGGAGGTGGTGGCCTATTGCCGGACGCACGTGGCCACCGCGATGGTCAACGGCACGCGGACGGTCGAGAACTTCGTGTTCAACCTCGCCCACTACGCGGGCGGGGCGGACACCAACGAGCTGCACAACCTGGCCCAGGGTGTGCCGGCGGTGTGCGTCAGCGCGGGGCCGAGCCTGGCCAAGAACGTGGACCTCTTGCGCGACCCGGCGGTGCGGTCGCGGGTGATCGTCATCACGGCGCAGACGACGCTGCGGCCGCTGCTGGACCGGGGGATCGAGCCGGACTTCGTCACGGCGCTGGACTATCACGAGATTTCCAGGCGGTTCTACGAGGGGTTGCCCCCCCTTCCGGGGGTGACCTTGGTGGCTGAGCCGCTGGCGAACCACACGATCCTGGAGGATTTTCCCGGGCCGGTGCGGCTGACGCAGAGCCAGTTCCTGGATCGACTGCTCGGGAGTGAGGCCCGGCGGCGCGTGGTGGTGCCTTACGGATCGACGGTGGCGCACCTGTCGTTCTATCTGGCTCAGCACCTCGGGTGCGACCCGATCATCCTGATCGGGCAGGACCTGGGGTTCAGCGACGGGCTGTACTACTGCCCGGGGACGGCCATTCATCAGGTCTGGGCGGGGGAGTTCAACCGCTTCAACACCGTCGAGATGATGGAGTGGCAGCGGATCGTCCGGCATCGGCGGAACCTGCACCGGATGACCGACGTCCACGGCCGGCCGTGCTTCTCCGACGAGCAGATGCAGACGTACCTCAAGCAGTTCGAGAAAGACTTCTCCGAGGCCAAGCAGACGGTGATCGACGCGACCGAGGGCGGTCTGCCCAAGGCGCACACGACGCGGATGACCCTGCGCGAGGCGATCGATCGTCACGCGACCCTGCCCGCGCCGGCGATCCCCAGGCCGACGATGCGGCTGGACCTCCAGCGGCTGACGCGGGCGAACCAGGTCATGCGTCAGCGGCGGCGGGAGGTCGAGGAACTGAGGAAGATGGCGGAGAAGACCGCGCCTGTTCTGACGCAGTTGGTCGACTGCCCGCCGCAGTCGCCGCGCTACCAGAAGCTGATCGCGGAGGTGACCAGGAACCGCAGGCGCGTCGACGCGGAGCTGAGCGCGGCCCTGGGGCTGGTCAGCGAGCTGAACATTCTCGGGGCGTTCCGGCGGGCGCGGATGGACCACGAGATCTCCAACGATGACTCGAAGGGCAAGCTGGCCAAGCAGATCCAGCGCGACCTGTCGAACGTGGAGCTGCTGTCGGACGCGTGCACGGAGATGCTCAAGATCCTCGACCCGGGGCAGGAGCGGCTGGCCGAGGCGCTGCGGCGCAGCGAGGCGGCGGAGGCCCAACCGGTGGCCGCGTCGGAAGGGGCGGCATGAGCAAGGTCATCGGGCTGGTCGTGGCCGACGCGCAACGCACGCCGCTGGGGCTGCCCTCGCAGCTCGGCGCGCGTGTGACGGGCCATGCCGTGCTGTGGCACACGCTCAGCCGGTTGGCCCGAGTGCGCGAGGTGAGTCAGATCGTCGTGGTGCATCCGGCGGGACAGGATGTCGTATCGCTGCTTGCCGGGGAGAAGATCGAGAAGCCCGTGAGCTGCTTCCCCGTGGCCGCTGAGGTGTACGGGGCGGACAAGTTCGCGGAATGGCGGCGATCGGCGCGCAAGTGGGCGATCGAGTCGTGGCGTGGCGGGCTGGGCGCGATGACCTGCTACGACGAGCTGCTGCCGGTCGAGCCGCTGCTCGAGGCGATGAAGACCCATTCAGCCGACGCGGCCCTGCTCGTGGGCGGGGACTGGATGGTCCACGACCCGGGGCTGGCCGACGCGGTGATGGGCCTTCACCTGCGATTCGCGCAGGGGATGCCGATGGTCTTCACCCAGGCGGCGCCGGGGCTGTGCGGCATCGCGATCAACCAGGACATCCTCGGGCAATTGCGGCAGGCGCCGGGGGGGACATTCGGGGCGGTGCTCGGCTACGACCCGCAGCGGCCGCAGCAAGACCCGATCGGCAAGGACGTGTGCGTGCAGGCGCCGCCGGTCGTGCGCGACTGCGGGCGGCGGATGATCGCCGACACTCCGGCGGGGATGAGGATGTTCGCGTGGCTCGGCGAGCGGATGGGGGGTGATCTTGCGGGGGCATCGGCGGCGCGGCTGGCGCAGGAGGTCGGGGAGGCGGGGGCGGAGGTTCGCGAATCGTGGCGGGCGTTGCCGCGGGACGTGACGCTCGAGCTGACGCCGCGCCGGCCGGCGACGGGACCGATCACGCCGCAGCATCACGTGACGCTCGATCGGCCGGATATGGCGGCCGATGCTGCGATGGCTGTGGTGCGTCAGCTTGGTGCGGACCAGGACACGGTGCTGACGCTCGGGGGCCTCGGAGATGGGTTGCTGCACCCGGATTGGGCGGCCATCGTCGGGGCGGCGAGGCAGGCGGGCGTGCTGGGCGTGGCGATCGAGACGGACCTGCGCGTCGACGACGCGACACTCGACCGTTTGCTCGAAGTTCCGGTGGACGTGATCTCGGTACGGCTCAATGCCGATTCGCCGGCGGTGTACCAGGCGGCGATGGGCTTTGACGACTATCCCGAGATGCTCACGCGGATTGAGAAATTGCTCAATGCCCGCAATCGCAGGGCCGCGGAGGAGGACGGCGTGGCGGGCGTGCCGTGGATCGTGACGCGGCTGATCAAGACGGCGGGGACGCTCGAGGACATGGAGATGTTCTTCGATCGCTGGACGCACTACTGCGGGCACGCGGTGATCGAGCCGGCGACCCCGGGGAGAGGGAATGGCGGCGACCTGATGGCGGATCAGGGGCCGGTCCGCATGGCGCCGCCGAAGCGATTCGCGTGCAGGCAGCTCGCGGGGCGGATGACGATCCTCAGCGACGGGCGGGTGGCGCTGTGCGATCAGGACTGGACAGGCGAGGGAGCGATCGGCAGGGTCGGCGATGGGCCATCACTGACGGAGACCTGGGCCCAGGCGCACCGGGCGCGACAGTTGCACGAGGATGGGCGCTGGGGTGAGCTGGCGATCTGCGCGGGGTGCGGGCAGTGGCATCGGGCGTGAGGGATCGAAGAGAGCGGGGAGTGATATGAAGACGCTGTGCGTGATCCTGGGGCGGGCGGGCAGCAAGGGGCTTCCGGGCAAGAACGTGGCGATGCTGGCGGGGCGGCCGCTGGTGGCGCACACGATCGAGCAGGCGAAGGCGAGCCGACGGGTCGATCGCGTGGTGGTCAGCACGGACGGCGCGGAGATCGCCGCGGCGGCGCGGGCAGCGGGCGCGGAAGTGGTGATGCGTCCGGCGGAATTGGCGACGGACACGGCGACGGTCGACGGGGCGGCCCGTCATGCGGTGGAGGAAGTCGAGCGCCGGCACGGCGCGCGATGCGACGCGGTGGTGATCCTCTACGCCAACGTGCCGATCCGCCCGGCCGGATTGATCGACCAGGCGGTTGAGAAGCTGATCACTTCCGGGGGCGATAGCGTGCAGAGCGTCTGCCCGGTGGGGAAGCTGCATCCCTACTGGATGCGCCGGCTCACGGGGGCGCATGGGGATGTGCTCGATCCCTATCAGGCCAACGACGTCTATCGCCGGCAGGACCTGCCGGCGGTGTATCAGCTCGACGGCGGGATCATCGCCGTGCGGCGGGAGAGTTTGTTCATCGTTGAACCGGGCCAGCCGCATGCGTTCCTGGGGCGGGATCGCCGTGCCGTGGTGACGGCCGCCGGAAGCGTCGTTGACATCGACGACGCGAAGGACCTGGCGGTGGCGAGGGCCATGATGGAGAACCCCCCTGCCGCCCCGGAAGCTGAGCCGTCGCTGACCATCGGTAACCGGAAGATCACGCGGGATGGAGGCGTCTATGTGATCGCGGAGCTGGGGGTGAATCACGATGGATCGCTCAAACGTGCGATGTCGCTGGCCCGGGCGGCGAAGAAGGCGGGGGCGGACGCGATCAAGCTGCAGCTCTTTGACGTGAAGATGCTTCTGAGCGCCGAGGCGGAGCTGGCGGGGTACCAGCAGGCCAGCGCGGACGATCCGCTGACGATGCTCGAATCGCTGCAATTGTCCGCGGAGCAGATGCGGCCGCTGCGTGAGCTGACGCGCGAGCTGGAATTGGGCTTCATCGTCACCTGCTTCAGCCCGGGGTTGGTCGGGGCGATGCGGGGGTTGGACGTTGATGCGGTGAAGGTGGCGTCGCCGGACTGCGTGAATCGGCCACTGCTTGAGGCCGTGGCGCCGCTGGGCAAGCCGCTGCTGGTGTCGGTCGGGGCGGCGGAGGCCGAGGAGGTGGCGATGGCGGCGGCGTGGCTGCGCGGCCTTCCGGGGGGGGTGGCGATGCTCCAGTGCGTGAGTTCCTATCCGACGGCGGACGAAGACGCATCGCTGGCGGCGATTCGGGCTCTGCCGAGCGAATTTGTCGTGGGCTACTCGGATCACACGACGTCGCTGCACACGGGGATGCTCGCCGTGGCGGCCGGGGCGGTGATCCTGGAAAAGCACCTCACGCACAACCGCAGGGCCAAGGGGCCGGACCACGCGGCGAGCTTCGATCCCAGGCAGTTCGCACAATACGTCCAGCTTGTGCGGCAGGTCGAGGCGATGCGGGGACCGGCAGCAAAAAGGGTCCTGCCCTGCGAGGCGGACGTGCGGCGGGTGTCACGACAGAGCGTCTGTGCGACGCGCGATCTGCCGGCGGGGCATGTCATCACGGAAGAAGATGTGACTGTAAAACGTCCGGGGCTGGGCGTGCCCGCGGCGCAGCTCGGACAGACCATCGGCCGATGTTTAGCCAAAGCGGTGGCGACGAATCATCTGATTTACGAAGATGATCTGATGGCGGAGTAGACATGCCCAGGAAGCGCGTCATCACGGTGGTCACCGGTTCGCGGGCGGAGTTCGGCCTGCTTGAGCCGGTCATGCGCGCGATCGGCGGCCATCCAAGGCTGAGCCTTAAGACCATCGTGACCGGGATGCACTGGACCACGACGTCGTGGCGAGATGTCGGCGCGGCTGGATTTGCCATCGACGCCCGCGTGAGGATGCAGCGGCGGGGCCAGGTGGGGTACGCAGCCGACGTGCTGTCGCTGTCGCGCGGCGTGGCGGGGATCGGACGCGCGATCGCGCGCATCAAGCCCGACGTCGTGCTGGTGCTGGGCGATCGCATCGAGGCGCTGGCGGGGGCGCTGGCGGCGAGCATCGGCGGCGTGCGGCTGGGGCATGTACATGGTGGCGACCGGGCTGAGGGCGTGGCGGATGAGGCGATCCGGCATGCCATCAGCAAGCTGGCGCACCTACACTTCGCCGCGACCCCCGGGAGCGGGCGGCGGCTGATCAGGATGGGCGAGGATTCCGCGAGGGTTCACGTCGTCGGATCGCCGGCGGTGGACGGTCTGGGGCCGTGGCTGGAATTCGTGCCGTGGCGCCGTCAGAAGCTGGTGATTCTCCAGCACCCGGTGGGCCGATCCGACAAGGAAGAAGAGCGGGCGATGCGGGCGACACTGGCGGTGGCGATGGATTACCCGTGCGTGGTGATGGCCCCCAACGCCGACCCGGGCAGCGCCGGCATCCGCCGGGCGATACAACGATCGCGCCTGTCGATGGTCGAGCACTTGCCGCGGCCGGAGTTTCTCGACCTGCTGACGAGCGCCGGGGCGATCGTCGGCAATTCGTCGGCGGGGTTGATCGAGGCGGCGGCGCTCAGACTGCCCTGCGTCAACGTCGGTCCTCGCCAGAACGGCCGGGAGAAGCCGGCGAATGTCATCGACGCGGACTACGGTGAGGATTCCGTCCGCCGGGCGGTGCAACGCGCTCTCAAGCTCGATCTGCACCGCATGCGACATCCCTATGGCGATGGACAGACAGGGCCGCGCATCGCCAAGCTGCTGGCGAGGATCGACCTTGACGCCATCTCACTTCGCAAACGCAACATGTACTGAAGAAGAACAAGACAGAGTTCACCACGGAGGACACGGAGAGCACGGAGAAGACACGGAGAGTGAACTCAATCATTCTCATGGATCGAACTCCGTGTCCTCCGTGCTCTCCGTGGTGAACTGTCTTTCCCTGTCACGCCCCGGCCATCTTGCGCAACACCGTGTGCAGGATGCCGCCGTTGCGGTAGTAGTCGACCTCGACGGGGGTGTCGATGCGGCAGACAGTCTTGAAAGTGATCGTCTTGCCGTCGGGCTTGCGGGCGGTGACGGTCACGCTCTGGCGGGGCTTGATCGCGTCGTCGATCTGGACGTCGAAGGTCTCCGTACCGTCGAGGCCGATCGTCGCGGCGGTCTGGCCGGGCTCGTAGCAGAGAGGCAGGACGCCCATGCCGACGAGGTTCGAGCGGTGGATGCGCTCGTAGCTCTCGGCGATGACCACGCGGACGCCGAGGAGGAAGGTTCCCTTGGCGGCCCAGTCGCGGCTCGATCCCATGCCGTAGTCCTTGCCCGCCAAGACGACCAGGGGCGTGCCGGCCTTCTTGTAGCTGACCGAGGCGTCGTAGATAGGTTTCACCGTGCCATCGGTGAAGTCGGTGGTCACGCCGCCCTCGGTGCCGGGGGCGAGCTGGTTGCGGACGCGGACATTGGCGAAGGTGCCGCGGGTCATGACACGGTCGTTGCCGCGGCGGGCGCCGTAGCTGTTGAAGAGGCTCACGGGCACGCCCTGCTCGATGAGGTACTTGCCGGCCGGGCTGGCGGTCTTGATTGAGCCGGCGGGGCTGATGTGGTCAGTGGTGACCGAGTCAGCGACCTTGATCAGGCAGCGAGCGCCCTTGATGGGGGCGATCGGTTGTGAATGGGGCTTGAGGCCGACGAAGAACGGCGGCTCCTGGATGTAGGTGCTCTTGTCGTTCCACTGGTAGACGTCGCCGGTCGGGGCGGGGATGGCTTTCCACTGGTCGGAGCCGGCGAAGACGTCGCGGTATTGCTCGATGAACTGCTCGCGCGTGACGCACTTCTCGACGGCGTCCTGGACCTCGCGCTGGGTGGGCCAGAGGTCGCGGAGATAGACGGGCTTGCCCTGCTGGTCCGTGCCGAGGGGGTCTTGATGCAAGTCGATGTCGACCGTGCCGGCGAGGGCGTAGGCAACGACCAGGGGCGGGGAGGCAAGGTAGTTGGCCTTGACGTCGGGGTTGATGCGGCCCTCGAAGTTGCGGTTGCCGCTGAGGACGGCCGCGACGACGAGGTTGTGGTCATTGACGCCCTTGGAGATCGGCTCGGGCAAGGGGCCGGAGTTGCCGATGCAGGTGGTGCAGCCGTAGCCGACGAGGTTGAAGCCCAAGGCGTCGAGGTGGGGCGTCAGGCCGGCCTTGGCGAGGTAGTCGGTGACGACTTTGCTGCCGGGGGCGAGGGAGGTCTTGACCCAGGGCTTGCGCGAGAGGCCCTTTTCGTGGGCTTTTTTGGCCAGAATACCGGCGCCGACCATGACCTCGGGGTTGCTGGTGTTGGTGCAGCTGGTGATGGCGGCGATGACGACGGCGCCGTCGCGGAGGGCGAAGCGCTGGCCGTCGAGCTCGACGATCGGGGCCGGCGGCTCGGGGGCTTCGGGGGCGACGGCGACCGCTGCGCCCGACCCCGAAGCGGTCTTGGCGGACTCGCCGCCCTCGCCGACCCAGCGTGAGGCGTTGGAGTCCTTCGAGGGGCTGGTCTTGCCGAAGGTGATCGACAGGTCCTGCTCCCACTGCGTCTTCATGGCCGAGAGGGCGATGCGGTCCTGCGGGCGTTTGGGGCCGGCCAGCGAGGGCTCGACGGTGCTCATGTCCAGGTCGAGAAGGCTCGAATAGACGATGGCTTGGCCGCTCTCGCCGCGCTCTCTCCACATGGCCTGGGCCTTGTAGTATTGCTCGACGGTCTGGATGAGCTTGTCGTCGCGGCCGGAGAGGCGGAGGTAACGGGTGGTCTGTTCGTCGACGGGGAAGAAGCCCATGGTGGCGCCGTATTCCGGGGCCATGTTGGCAATGGTGGCGCGGTTGGCCAGGGGCATGTCGTCGAGGCCCGGGCCGAAGAACTCGACGAACTTGTTGACCACGCCGGCGGCGCGGAGCTTCTGGGTGATGACCAGCACGAGGTCCGTGGCCGTCGAGCCCTCGGGGAGTTTGCCGGTGAGCTTAAAGCCGACGACCTCGGGGATGAGCATGTAGATGGGCTGGCCGAGCATGACGGCCTCGGCCTCGATGCCGCCGACACCCCAGCCGACCACGCCCAGGCCGTTGATCATGGTGGTGTGGCTGTCGGTGCCGACGAGCGAGTCGGGGTAGAGGGTCTGGCCGTTGTCCCAGACGACCTTGGCGAGGTTTTCGAGGTTGACCTGGTGGACGATGCCGGTGGCTGGGGGGACGACGCGGAAGTTCGTCAGGGCCTGCTGGCCCCACTTGAGGAACTCGTAGCGCTCCTTGTTGCGCTCGAACTCGAGGTCGCTGTTGATGCGCAGGGCGACGCCCGAGCCGAAGGCGTCGACCTGGACGGAGTGGTCAATGACCAGGTCGCAGGGGACCAGGGGATTGACTTGGCGGGCGCTTTCGGGCTTGCCGGTCATGCGGACCATGGCGGCGCGCATGGCGGCGAGGTCGACCACGGCGGGGACGCCGGTGAAGTCCTGGAGGACGACGCGGCCGGGCATGAAGGGGATCTCGA